>NZ_JBALNX010000025.1:0-27215 GCF_036962035.1 Bacillus sp. JJ1773 | reverse complement strand
TCCTGTCGCATTGTCGACACTAGTACGTCCTGTACTTCGGGGGTAGGCGCTGAAGCTAGACAAGAAGAAAAGCGGAGGGCCTTTCTAGTAAAATTAAAAGCCAATCGGCAAAAAACTGATTGGCTTTTAATAGTAAGTTTTTATTGTAGCAAAGCTGATAATTTACTTCTCTCCTGCTCTGTTAGCGGAACTAACGGCAATCTTACCGTGCCGACATCAAGTCCCTTTAATTGAAGCGCTGTTTTTACTGGTACAGGGCTTGGGGCTGCAAAGAGTCCTTCCATGATTGGAAGGAGATGTTGATGAAGCCTTGCAGCTTTCTCTATTTTGCCATTCAGAAACGCTTGAATCATCTCTTGCATTTCATTTCCAATAATGTGGGACGCCACTGAGACTATGCCCTTCCCACCTATTGCCAATACAGGGATTGTCAATCCGTCATCCCCGCTGTATAGCTGAAAGTCCTCAGCTGTTTCTGAAATGATTCGAGCCATTGCATTTAAATTACCGCTTGCTTCCTTTACCGCAAAAATATTGTTTATGTTAGAAAGGCTAATAATGGTTTCAGGTTCAATATTGACAGCTGCTCTGCCTGGAATGTTATATACCATTACTGGCAGTTTCGTACTTTCGGCAACTGCCTGGAAATGCTGAAAAAGTCCGGCTTGATTTGGTCTATTGTAATAGGGAGCCACAGCCATTATTCCATCTACACCTATTTGCTCAGCTCGTTTCGTTAAGTCAATAGAAGCGTATGTGTTATTGCTGCCAGTTCCCGCAATAACTGGTATTCTTTTGTCGACTGCTTTAACCACATGCTGGAATAACGCTATTTTTTCTTCATTCGTTAAAGTTGGAGATTCACCTGTTGTCCCTGCTACAATAAGAGATTCTGTGCCATTTTGAATTAAATGATTAATTAGCTGAGTAGTCTTAGGGAAATCAATATGTCCCTTTCTATTAAATGGAGTAACCATCGCTGTCGAAACCCGGCCTAACTGAATCATTGCTACACTCCTTTAATCTTCCATAAGTCAATATTCTCAGGAACTGTATAATCCTTTTCAAGCTGGAAAGCATCATGTAGAGCGTTAATTGCCTTAGCTAAATCATGCTGTTTCACAAGAACCCATATAGTAGTATGGCTATCCGCAGATTGTAAAATCCTTATTTCCTGCTCTGACAATGCTGTAACAATTTTCGATGCGACACCCGGCACACCTTGCATTCCGGCTCCAACGACAGATACTTTAGCACAATGCTTCTCGACAAGTGGAGTATGATGTAAATCTTCCAGTATCTGAATGGCTTTCTCTGTCATTTCTTCTGAAACTGTATAGTTGACGCCATTAGGATAAATGTTTATAAAATCAACACTGATTCCTTCATTAGCCATCGCCTTAAAAACCTCAGCTTGCAAATTATACTGATCCTTTTTAGCCTGTACTTTGATTTGTGTAATATTGGGGAGATGGGCAATTCCTGTAACAATTCTTTCTGTGAAGTCTATTCCTTGCCGTTCTTTATTAAAAGTTGTCACAAGGGTTCCTAAATTTTCTGTATAGGTAGATCGAATTCGAATGGGGATTTTAGCTTGCATGGCAATTTCAACTGCTCGAGGATGTATGACTTTTGCTCCTTGATAAGCCATATTGCATACTTCTGTGTATGTGACAATAGATAGTGGACGTGCATTTTCAGCGATAGTTGGATCAGCAGTCATAATTCCATCAACATCTGTAAATATGTCAATCCATTCCGCATTTAGAGCTGCTCCTAGAGCTGCGGCAGATGTGTCACTTCCGCCTCTGCCGATCGTTGTGACATCCCCATTTTTTGCAGCACCTTGAAATCCAGCTACTACAACTACATCATGCTCTTCAAGTACTTTAAGAAGTCTATCACATTTCATATCGATAATTTTCGCATTTGTGTGCTCGTGATTAGTTCGAAAACCTGCTTGCGCACCGGTTAAGGCAGTTGCTTTAACACCTTGTTCCAAAAGCATATTTGTAAAAACAATACTAGAAATGATTTCACCACAGGATAATAATAGATCTGTTTCCCTTTTATTTATCAGGGATTTATTTGTCTCTACGAGAGAGAGTAATGTATCAGTCGCATATGGGTCACCCAATCGTCCCATTGCCGATACGACAATAACTACTTTATAACCCTCGTGTCGGGCTTTCTTGATGTGCTTAAATGCATGTGCCCGGCTTTTATCATTGCGAACTGACGTGCCTCCAAATTTTTGCACAATTATTTTCATTGTTACACCTCTATAAAACTCTTCATTGGTTTTTAGATTATGCCATAGGTTTGCTGATAAAGAGGAACGATCATATTTGGAGCTAGAAAATCTCTAGCTCCTTTATTTTTTACGCTCAAATCTTTTTAAAGAAATAAAACGTGAACTTTGTTATTTTACTAAACCAAGTTTTATTAAGCTTTCTGCAATTTGAACTGAGTTCCACGCAGCTCCCTTTAATAGATTGTCAGACACAACCCACATATGGAAACCCTTTGGTTGATCTAAGTCCTTGCGAATACGTCCGACAAACACATCGCTCTTGCCTACACAATCTGCAGGCATTGGATAGATTTGATTGTCCGGATCATCTTGTAAAATAACACCTTGGGCATCTTGAAGAAGCCCTTTAATATCTTGTGAGCTAACCTCTTCTTCATTTACCTCGAAGTAGACTGATTCTGAGTGACCGGTTGCAACTGGTAAACGCACACATGTCGCTGCAACTTGAAGTTCAGGAAGATGCATAATCTTTTTTGTTTCATTTATCATTTTCATTTCTTCAAATGTAAAGCCGTTCTCTGTAAACTTATCAATTTGCGGAATCGCGTTAAAGGCAATTTGATAATGCTTCTTATCACCTTTTACAGGAAGAATGGCAGGCTCAAAGGATTCGCCATTTATGATTGCTTTTGTTTGTTCATGAAGCTCTTCAACTGCAGCTGCACCTGATCCCGAAACAGCCTGGTATGTTGAAACGATAACTTTATTTAAACCGTATTTTTTACGGATTGGTTCTAAAGCTACAACCATTTGAATCGTAGAACAGTTTGGATTTGCAATAATTCCCTTATGATTGTGAAGGTCGTGTTCATTGACTTCTGGCACTACAAGCGGAACATCTTCATCCATACGGAAAGCACTTGTATTATCAACAACAACTGCGCCATGGGAAACCGCATGAGCCGCCATTTCTTTAGAAACACTACCGCCTGCACTGAATAGTGCAATATCAACTCCTGCAAAGCTATCCGGTGTTGCTTCCTGGACTGTTAGCTCCTCGCCTTTATAAATCACCTTTTTTCCCGCTGAACGTGCAGATGATAGCAATGTTAACTTTTCGATTGGAAAATTCTTTTTCTCAAGTGTGTCAAGCATTTGCTGACCTACTGCTCCTGTTGCTCCTAAAACTGCTACATGAAAACCTTTTTTCTGTTCCATTTGTTTTTTCCCCTCTCAAAAATACTTACTAACAAAAAAGATTATTACAGAAACTTAATGAATTTTCTTATAATAACATACATTTTAACATATTCATTCTTTAAAGTAATAAACTTTTTGCTAGATAAATTGGGGAAACACTCTAATTCTCGTCCTTATATCTTTCAACAAGTACGGGCTGGAATTGTTTACCGTTAATAGCTGCTTCAATCGTTTCTGATAAAGCTGTCATTCTGGCAACCATTGAATTTGGTTTTTTCACTGGATCATCCTGGCCAAATGGGATGAAATAAATATTTTTCGTTGCCATTAATCTCATTAAATTCACGCCATTTAAGCCAAGTGCATCGTTTGTGGATATTCCTAATACAACAGGCTTCTGATTCCTAAGCGTTGCCTTTGCAGCCATTAAAACAGGTGAATCTGTCATGGCGTTTGCAAATTTACTCATTGAATTGCCTGTTAAGGGGGCAATCACCATACAATCTAAAGGAATTTTTGGACCTAACGGCTCTGCCTTCACAATGGAGTCTATCACTTTATTTCCTGTTAATTCTTCAATTCTCTGTACCCAATCTTCCCCTTTGCCAAACCTTGTTTCAGTGCTTTTTACTGTAAAGGTAACAACAGGCAAAACTTCAGCCCCAGCGTTGACGAGCTTCTCTATTTCCGGGAACACCGCATCGTATGTGCAATGAGATCCTGTCAGACCAAAACCGATACGTTTTCCTTTTAAACTCATATTAAATTTTCCCCTTTCGGTTAATACTGTCTTCTTTTATTAATTGGGAAAGAACCTTCGCTAGTATTTTTCCGGCTGTTTTAGGTGCAACGATTCCAGGAAGTCCAGGTGCGAGCAATGCCTTTACTCCCCTTTTTTCTGCGTACCTAAAGTCTGTCCCTCCTGGTTTAGAAGCAAGATCAATAATGAGAGTGTGAACCGGCATTTTTGCAATAACAGAAGCTGTAACTACTAAATGTGGAATCGTGTTGATGCAAATATCTGCATCCTTTACTTCATTTTCTAAATCCTTTAAATGAAAAGGAACTAAACCCATTTCCGTAATCCTTGCAATATGTTCACTTTTTCTAGCACCCACTTTTACCTTGGCTCCAAGAGAATCAAAGACTCTTGCAACACTCATCCCAACTCTTCCGAGGCCAAGAACGGTAATTTTTGACCCATGAATAGTAATATCTGTATGCTGTATGGCCATCATGATCGTTCCCTCTACTGTGGGAATTGAGTTATAGATAGCTACATCATCTCGTTCAAATAAATTAACGAGTCGTCTATTTGCCTGTTTAGTTACACTGTCTAAATATGAGTTGCTTATCCCTGAATAGATCGTACAATGGGATGGTGTTTCCAATAGCATCTCTTTCCGTAAATACACCTTTTCATTTGAAAATATTGTTTCAATTTGACCATCTAAGCCAGTTCCAGGAACAGGCAATATAACAGCATCTTTATTTGAAAAATCGACTTCATCCATTTTTTCTTTAACAGCCCCAGTAAAGGCATGATCTAATTGTTCGAATCCAATTAATGAAAGCTTGGCATCCAGCTCGGTTAGTCTGCGTATTATTTCCAGCTGCCTAGCATCTCCGCCAATAACAGCAATTTGTATGTCTGTTAGCATGAAACCCTCACCTTCTTCTAAAGAGTGTTACAGGTATTGTGTTAATTCACTACTTCAACATCCTATGTACGAAAGGCTAAATCGGTGAGTTTTCCATGTAAAGATAAGGCTTGAAATATGAGTTTGGGAAGGTTTCGAATGAGAGAAAAAGTATGTGGGCTCTGGGTTTTAGCCTAACTTTTATTTTTGAAAAGAATTTTTTCAAAAAAAAATAGACTGGCTTCTGCCAATCTAAATAATCCCTTAAAAATTTTCTATTCGTTTGCTTCTTCCTCATTCGGCATATCTAAAATAATCATATCGGTTCCAATCTTTTTAATGTGGCTCCAAGGTACACGAATCTCATCTCCTTGCCTTTTGAGTCCAAACCATTTCAAAGATGGAATGACTAATGCCTGGATTTGTCCACTTTTTTCGTTTATTTCAAGATCTGTTTGCCCAAGAACCCCTAATCTTTCTGCCTTTTTTACGTCAACGATTTCTTTTCCGCTCAGCTCACTAAGTCTCATGCCCTTCCCCCCTCTCTATACAATTTATCGATATTCATAATGATTTAGACTACAAATCAATTTGCTTTCATAAACAAAAAAACAGTCTGCTAATTAAACAGACTGTTATGAGTAGTTATAGACTTTTTGGCAACTCGCCATTAGGACTAATCAAGGCAATGGCGTATTTATCAGTGAATATGGAATTTGCCATTTCATCCACACCTTGTTTAGAAACAGCATCAATTTGTTCAAGGATTTCATCTAATGATCGATGACGCTTCAGTAAAAGTTCATTTTTCCCATTTCGGCTCATTCGGCTATTGGTGCTCTCTAAGCTGAGCATCAGACTTCCTTTTAACTGTTCCTTGCTATTATTTAGTTCCTTTTCGGTAATTCCGTCTTGTTTAAGCTTGCTTAATGTTTCTTGCATCGTTTCAAATAAGACATCCAATTGCTTAGCACCAGTTCCACCATAGAGTGTAATAATCCCTGCGTCTTGGTAGGCTGAGTGATAAGAAAAGACTGAATAAGCAAGTCCTTTTTGTTCCCTAACATCCTGGAATAACCTGCTGCTCATGCTGCCGCCAAGTATATTATTGAGAACAATTAAATTGTACATTTCTGGATGACCTACCTGCAGTCCTTCAAAACCAATACATAAATGTGCCTGCTCTGTATCTTTTTTCCGAACAGCCTTATTTGAATGGAATTCAAGGCTCTGCTTCACTTTTTCATGCTTTCCGCCTTCATAGGATCCAAAATATTTTTCAACTTCCCGAATAAAAGAATCAGAAATATTGCCGGCAATAGAAATGACCACTTCTTCAGGAGTATACATGTTGTGGACATATTCTCTTAATGTATCACCGTTAAAGGTGGCAAGCGTTTCCTCTGTCCCTAATATCGGATAGCCAAGTGGATGATTTTCATAAATGGCTTTACTAAGCAAGTCATGAACGATATCATCAGGCGTATCCTCATACATCTTTATTTCTTCATATACAACATTTTTCTCTTTATTCAGCTCTTCTTCCACAAATGTAGAGTTAAAGAACATATCAGCTAAAACCTCAAGTGCAAAATCCGCATGAGTATCGAGAACCTTTGCATAGTAGCACGTATATTCTTTTGAAGTAAAAGCATTCACCTGCCCGCCAATACTGTCAAATGATTCAGCGATCTCACGTGCGGATCTTGTTTTTGTCCCCTTAAAAAACATATGCTCTAGAAAATGAGAAATCCCGTTATTCTCTAGGTTTTCATCTCTAGATCCAGTTCCAATCCAAACACCGATGGCAACGGAACGAACGTGTGGAATATTTTCTAATACGACTCTTACACCATTTTGGCATGTGTACTTTTTAATCAAATAAGTTCCTCCTGTTCCTTTAACAGAGATGCAATAATTTTAGTTGTTATTTTCCTTACTATTAACTTTTCCAAAAATAAGATTATCAGCCGTTCGATCAGAACTCAAAAGCTCGGAAACGGTTCCAATTTGAAAGTCCTGCTTCTTCAGCTGAATAATTAACTGATCTAGCGACCTTTCTGTTGGGCTTGTAGGGTGCATTAAGATGATCGCCCCATTATGAACCTTACCCATTACACGATTTAGCAGTTCCTCTTTGGATGGCTTTTTCAAATCAACTGTATCAACCGACCATAAGACCGTTCTTAAGCTTTCCTGTAAGGCAATTTGTATTGTGTCTTCACGAAAGCTTCCGCTTGGCGGACTAAACCATTGTACAGGCTTATCTGTGATTGCCATAATGACTTCATTCGTTTTTTGAATTTCTTCCCTAATTTTACTCGTTGGTATTTTTGCCATATTAGGTTGAGAATATGAATGGTTGCCAATTTCATGTCCTGCTTCTTCTATCATTTTTGCCAATTCAGGATTATTTTGGGCCCATTTTCCTTCTAAGAAAAAACTTACCGAAACGTTATGCTCCTTTAGCGTTGCTAGCATATCCGTTAAATACTCATTTCCCCATGCCACATTTATGATAAAACTAACCATCTGTTTCTCTGGATGCCCTTTATATGTTGGAGACGGCGGCAAATCCTTTAATTGAACTTTAGGCAGAATTTGTTTGAAAACAAGCTTTTCATCCTTAAATTCGCCATCTGCTTTCATTTTTTTATAGGAAGCACCTATATCAACTTGCAATCCATTTAATCCGGGAATCGCCTTCCAAACTCGATCAATCTTCGCATCCTGCGGGGGAATATAATAGTCTGTTGCTCTTGCAGTAATTTCGTTATATAAAGGATCCTTTTGTTTTGATACAGAAATAGAATCAGCTTTTAGCCCCAAAACGTATTGGTTCGAAAACGGATTGTTAACAAAAAGATATGCAACAATAAAAATAATGCTTAAATGAATCACCTTTTTCATTCTCCTTGCCTCCTTCCATAAACCATATGTTTTAAGAGGACAAGGTAGAACGAGCTGCATTTTCTAACGAAAGGTTAATTTTTAACAAAAGGTATGTATATGGAAAGAGTCAGGGGGGCCATCCCATCCTGACTCTTTCATTAATAATAAATCACGCTTTGAAACTAATTATTTTTGTGCTTGTTCTTTCTGCTCGCGCTGCTCACGGAGGACTGCTTTACGTGATAGATTAACACGGCCTTGTTTATCAATTTCGGTTACTTTTACTAATAATTCGTCCCCAATTGATACGACATCCTCAACTTTGCCAACACGCTCTTCAGCAAGCTCTGAAATGTGTACAAGCCCATCTTTTCCGTTAAATATTTCAACAAATGCTCCGAATTTTTCAATTCGCTTTACTTTACCAAGATACATTTGTCCAACTTCAACTTCACGGACAATGTCCTCAATAATTTTCTTCGCTTTTTGGTTCATTTCTTCATTAGTTGAAGAAATAAATACTGTACCATCTTGCTCGATATCAATTTTTACACCAGTTTCTTCAATAATCTTATTGATTTGCTTTCCGCTCGGTCCAATAACGTCACGAATCTTATCTGGGTTAATGTGCATCGTCAAGATCTTAGGAGCGTATTTAGATAGCTCATTTCTTGGCTGGGCAATTGTACTTAGCATAGAGTCTAGAATTTGCATACGGCCTATTTTCGCCTGCTGAAGGGCCTCTTCTAATATTTCACGGGAAAGACCTTCAATTTTAATATCCATTTGTAATGCTGTTACCCCTTTAGCTGTACCAGCAACCTTAAAGTCCATATCTCCTAAATGGTCTTCCATACCTTGGATATCCGTTAATATAGAGTAATGCTCTCCAGACTTGATAAGACCCATTGCGATCCCCGCAACAGGAGCCTTAATTGGAACACCAGCGTCCATCATAGCAAGGGTACTTGCGCAAATACTTGCCTGTGATGTAGATCCATTAGATTCCAAAACTTCAGAAACTAAACGGACTGTATACGGAAAATCTTTTTCTGATGGAATAACTGGCTCTAATGCACGCTCTCCTAGTGCACCGTGCCCAATCTCACGACGGCCTGGCCCTCTCATCGGACCCGTTTCTCCAACGCTGAAATTAGGGAAGTTGTAATGGTGCATAAAACGCTTTTCTTCCTCGATTCCGAGGCCATCAAGAATTTGGACATCACCTAGTGCACCTAATGTACAAACGCTTAAAGCTTGAGTTTGGCCACGAGTAAATAGTCCGGAACCATGTGTTCTAGCAAAAATACCAATTTCCGAGGACAATGGTCGAATGATATCCAAGCCACGCCCATCTGGACGGACCTTATCTTCTGTAATAAGTCTTCGTACTTCGCCTTTTACAATTTTATCAAGAATTTGTTTTACTTGTTTAAGGTCTTCTTCCGTTGTCTCTTCTTCTTCAAATTTTGCAAGTACCGCATTTTTAACAGCTTTAATAGCATCCTCACGTGCATGCTTTTCTTGAACTTGAATAGCAGCGATCATGTCTTGCTCGCAAATCGAACGTACCTTAGCTTCTAATTCTTGATCAAGTTCAAATAAAACTATTTCAAGTTTTTCTTTACCGATTTCAGCTACAATTTCTTCCTGAAACGCAATTAATCGCTTAATTTCTTCATGTCCAAACATAATCGCTTCTAGCATGATTTCTTCAGGGACTTCAAGAGCACCTGCTTCAACCATATTAATAGCATCCTTTGTACCAGCGACAACTAAATGGATATCACTTTTATCAGCCTGATCAACTGTAGGATTAATAATGAACTCACCATTAATACGACCAACACTTACTCCAGCAATTGGTCCTCCAAAAGGAATATCTGATACACTTAGTGCTAATGAAGAACCAAACATGGCCGCCATTTCTGAAGAACAATCTTGATCAACACTCATTACCATACTGACTACTTGTACTTCATTACGAAAACCATCAGCAAATAATGGGCGAATTGGTCTATCAATTAAGCGGCTGGCCAAAATAGCTTTTTCACTTGGACGGCCTTCTCTTTTAATAAATCCTCCAGGTATTTTCCCAACAGCATATAATCTTTCTTCATAATTGACTGTCAATGGAAAGAAATCTAAATTTTTCGGCTCCTTTGATGCCGTTGCCGTACTTAATACAGCTGTGTCTCCATAGCGAACTAACACTGCGCCATTTGCTTGTTTGGCTAACTGTCCAATTTCAACAGTTAATTTGCGGCCAGCCCAATCTATAGAATAAATATGTTTATCTTGTCCCATATTTTGTAACCCCTCTCTACCTTTTCACAATGGAGGTTTAGCGAATTGAATTGGAAACCTAAACCTAAACATTATCGAACAAAAATGCTACTAAAGTATAAAATCTGTGTATGTATAGTATGTACAAATTTATTACAAGTTAAAATGACTCTTTTATGTATGTAAACATGTGTTCTTTTTAAGCTAATAAAAAAGCGGGAAAACTCCCGCTTTTCTTATTATCGACGTAAACCTAATTTGTTAATTAACTCACGGTAACGTTGAACATCTTTGTTACGCAGGTAAGTTAACAGGTTACGACGTTTACCTACCATTTTCAAAAGACCGCGACGTGAGTGGTGGTCTTTCTTATGAGTACGTAAATGATCGTTCAGTTTGTTAATTTCCTCAGTAAGGACAGCGATTTGAACCTCTGGAGATCCAGTATCATTCTCATGAGTTTTATACTCATTGATTAGTTCATTTTTACGTTCTTTAGTGATTGCCATCCGTTTCACCTCCTAAATAGTAAATCCCCTGTTACCGAGCAAGCGTCGGTGACTCGACTTGCCAAGCAAAGGTTCTTTTGATACGTTAATAAGAATACAACTTTTTATGACAAAATGCAAGGCTAAACATTGTTTTTTTCAAAGTAAGTAAGCGCCGCCCTTTTGTCCTTTTCGATTTGAGCAACAAGTTCTTCTATGCCATTGAATTTTTGTTCTTTTCGTAAATGCAAGTGCCACTCAACTTTTACTTCTTGTCCGTATATTTCTTGATTATAATCAAAAATATGAACCTCTATAGATGGCTTTTTCGACATTTCTTTATTAAAAGTTGGCTTATAGCCGACATTGCATACTCCTTCATGCCATTTTCCATTGGTGTTAATTCGGACGCAATAAACTCCGGTAGGGGGAAGAATATAATCGTCTTTCAATTCAATATTCGCCGTAGGGAATCCAATTGTTCTTCCTCTTTTATCTCCATGAATAACGATGCCATTAGTAGAATAATACCTGCCTAGTATAGGTGAAATATCTTCCATTCTGCCTTCACGAATCATTGAACGAATTAAGGTTGAGCTAATTTTCTCATTATTGGATGCTAATTTTGGAACGACTGTAAAGGCGAACTTTTCTCTTGAATGAAATGGCAATGTTTCCATCGTTCCTTTTCCCATTCTGCCATATGTATAATCAAAGCCCGCGATCACATGTTTTACATTTAGATCTATTAAATATTGATCTACAAATTCTTGGGGTAATAGACTCGCAAATTCCCTTGAAAAGTTGACAATAAATAAATAATCAATCCCTAATTTAGCCATCAACTCGATTTTTTCTCTCAGTGGAGTAATATATTCTACATGTTTAACACTTTTTCCTAGTACAACAGAGGGATGAGGATCAAAGGTCATGACCGCACTTTTGAAGCCGCTCTCCTCCGCGATAGTCTTTGCTTTCTTGATAACCTTCTGATGTCCAAGATGAACGCCGTCAAAATAGCCTAAGGCTATGGATAATGGCGGAAGTTCCCTCTTAACAAATTGTGGATGATTAATTGAAATTATTTCCATGCGGTTCACCTTTTTTCAAATTCAAAGCCCAAAGTTCTCACAGCATATCATTTCGAATGACCTTTACAGGCTTCATTAACCCTTGCTTTTGCTGATGATGCTCGTAAATGGCCAAAGCAATGCCATTTTCAGTTTCAACAACAATTGGACCTTTTGCTTCAGATAAATGACTTGGTATGGGCAAAACTGCTCCATTTTTTACTTTCTTTGCTACTGTATCATTTATCGTATATTTGGGCAAATGAGAAAGCCCAGATTCAAGCGGTTTTATTTTCGGTAAAAGGGTGCCTTCTTGAACGAAGGATTCTATTTCTTCTAATGTTAAGCAGTCTTGTAAGGAGAATGCGGCAGATTGAATTCTAACTAGCTCAGACATATGAGCAGGATAACCAAGTTTTTCTCCAATCATAACAGCTAACGTCCGTATATAAGTTCCCTTTCCACAAGATACCCGGAAGCGGAATTGAATTACTTCCCCACTGAAAATATCGCGGTCATCTAGAAGTTCGATTGAGTAGATTTTTACCCTTCTAGTTGGCCTTTCAATTGAAATCCCTTGTCTTGCGTATTCATAAAGCCGTTTTCCATTTACCTTCACAGCAGAATACATCGGAGGGGTTTGCGTTATTTCACCAGTTAAGCTTTCCAAAACAGATAAAATTTCTTTTCTTGAAAATGAATTTGTTACTTTCCTAACTTCAACGGTTTCTCCTGAGGCATCCTCAGTTGTGGTGGAATACCCAATCGTTACTTCCCCTTCATATGCTTTTCCGGCATCTGTAATATATTCAGCCACTTTTGTCGCTCTCCCTAAGCAAATAGGGAGTACTCCCGTCACATCAGGGTCTAGAGTTCCGGTATGACCGATTCTTTTCATTTTTAAAATTTTACGCAGCTTAAATACACAATCATGTGAGGTGATCCCCTTAGGCTTAAATAGCGGCAATATTCCTTCCAAAAGTGATCCTCCTTTCTAAATTCGAAAAAAATGGATAGACAAATGTCTATCCACATCCATTTCTATCATTAATCTTCTTTTTCCTTGGAACGATCCTCATCATGAATTTGATGGAGTAATGTTTCAATCCGATTACCATAATCAATTGATTCATCAAATTCAAAGAAAATTTCTGGAGTTTTACGCAAGCGGATACGCTGCCCAATCTCCGAACGGATAAATCCTTTTGCTTTTGCAAGGCCTTTAAGCGTATTTTCCCTTTGTTCCTCATCGCCAAGAACAGAAATAAATACGGTTGCTTGCTGAAGATCTCCGGTTACTTGGACATCGGTTACCGTAACAAAGCCGACACGCGGATCTTTAATTTTACGGCCGATAATTTCGCCAAGCTCCTTCTTCATTTGTTCTCCAACTTTATTTGCTCGAAGGCTCATAATTTATTCACCTCTAATCAAATCCTCCTTGGCGGATTTGCGCCCAGATTTTTATCGGGCAGTGCCCGATAAATTCCTTAAAAAAATCTGAGGCATCCGCCGGAGGCTTAACTTTATTCAGAAAGTATTGAACCCCTTCTGAATAGTTTCCCAATCTGCATTCATCGCCCACCAATAGAAGTGGAAAATAAATACTGAATAAAGTTAAATCCACTCGACATCAGTAATTGTTCGTTCAATTTCAGGAAACGAATCAATTAATTTAAGGGCATTTTGTAATTCTTGCTCCGTTGAAACTCGAGAGGATGATACAGCAACAATGGCTATTTTTGTCCGCTGCCATACATCTTGATAATCGACCTCTGAGACAGATACATTATATTTTTGTTTCAAACGGGTAAGAATTCTTTGCAATACAGCTCGTTTTTCTTTTAATGAATGTGAATCATAAATGATACATTCACAAGCTGCTAGCCCAATGATCATTTTCGCTCAATTTCCTGCATAACGAAGGCTTCAATGACATCGCCTTCTTTAACATCGTTAAAGTTTCTAATCGTAATCCCACATTCATATCCTTGGCTAACCTCTTTAGCATCATCTTTGAAGCGCTTAAGTGCATCTACTTCCCCTTCAAAAATAACAATGCCATCACGGATTAAACGTACTCCACTATCTCGAGTAATTTTTCCATCGGTTACATAGGAACCTGCAATTGTTCCAACCTTTGATACTTTAAAAGTTTGGCGAACTTCTGCCTGGCCAATAATTTTTTCTTCAAATTCTGGATCAAGCATCCCTTTCATAGCCAATTCGATTTCTTCAATTACTTTGTAAATAACTCGATGCAGGCGAATATCTACACCTTCAGCTTCCGCAGCACGCTTAGCGTTATTATCAGGGCGTACATTAAATCCGACAACAAATGCATTAAATGCTGCAGCAAGAGTAATATCTGATTCATTAATAGCTCCTGCTCCAGTGTGAAGTATACGAACATTTACACCTTCAACATCAATCTTTTTCAAGGCTGTTGTAAGTGCTTCTGCAGTACCTTGAACATCTGCCTTAACAACAACATTTAATTCCTTCATTTCGCCTTGTTTCATATGTTCAAACAAGTTATCCAAGCTAATTTTTGTCTTTTCACTTCGCTGTGCTTGAATGGCTTGCTGAGCACGAGACTCTCCAATTTGGCGAGCTGTCTTCTCATCAGCAAGTACAGCAAAGCGATCCCCAGCTTGAGGTACATCATTCAGACCTGTAATTTCTACTGGTGTTGATGGTCCAGCATGTTTAACACGGCGGCCAAGATCATTGACCATTGCACGGACACGGCCAAAAGTATTTCCAACAACGATCGGATCGCCTACTTTTAGAGTACCGTTTTGAACGAGCAGAGTTGCGACTGATCCGCGGCCTTTATCTAATTGAGCCTCGATTACAGTTCCTACAGCACTGCGATTAGCAGTAGCCTTAAATTCTTCTACTTCGCTTACAAGAAGGATCATTTCAAGAAGATTGTCAATTCCTTCTCCTTTTAGGGCAGAAATAGGAACAAATATAGTATCCCCACCCCAAGCCTCTGGTACTAAGCCATATTCAGTTAACTCCTGCATAACGCGGTCTGGATTGGCAGATTCCTTATCCATTTTATTAACAGCTACAATTATTGGTACTTCTGCGGCTTTCGCATGGTTGATTGCTTCAATGGTTTGAGGCATAACACCATCATCAGCTGCAACAACAAGAATGGTAATATCGGTAATTTTTGCTCCACGGGCACGCATTGTTGTAAAAGCAGCATGTCCTGGAGTATCTAAAAACGTAATCTTTTTGCCATTTTCTTCAACTTGATAAGCTCCGATATGCTGAGTAATTCCACCGGCTTCTCCCGCTGTAACTTTTGTATTTCTAATAGAATCCAAAGTCGTTGTTTTACCGTGGTCAACGTGCCCCATAATCGTAACAACAGCCGGACGCTCTACAAGCTCTGCATCCTCTTCATCTGTGAAATAAACCTCTAAATCAGTCACATCGATATGAACTTCTTCTTCGACTTCGACTCCGTAATCAGTAGCAATTAATTCAATAGCATCTTTATCTAGTGCTTGATTAATTGTAGCCATAACACCAAGCATAAATAATTTTTTAATGATTTCTGAAGGTTCACGATGAAGCTTTTTTGCAAGCTCAGCAACAGTTAATGAATCACTAAAAGTAATTTTTGCTGGAAGTTCCTTTACTTTTTTAGGAGCAGGAGGGACTTGTACTTGATGGTTGCTTTTCCCTTTATTATTGTTTTTATTTCTATTTTGATTGTTATTGTTATTATTTTTATTCTTGTTCTTGTTAAAAGGCTTATTGTCTTTTTGATTATTCTCGCTGTTTGGCTTTCTAACTTCAGTTTGTTTTTGCATAGGTTTATTTTTACCTTTGTTTACTTCCGACTGCTCATTACGATTAGCAGCCGGAGCTTTTGGTTTAGTCTGAACTGGATTTGTCTTTTGCTGATTTTGCTTTTCTGGCTGTTTGTCTTCCTTCTTACCGTATATTCCGTCCAATTTTTGTACGGCAGAAGCTTCAATTGTTGTCATATGGTTTGAGACCTCGATATTCATGTCTTTTAATTTTGTAATCACGTCTTTACTTGATACGTTTTGCTTTTTTGCATATTCGTAAACGCGCATTTTACTCATACTTTCACCCCCGCTGGAATTAATCGAGCAACGACTTCAGTTTTTTTGCAAATCCATCATCAAGCACTGCCACAACAACCCGAGTATCTTTTCCAATAGCCTGACCAAGGATTTCCCGGTTTTCGACAAGCCTATATGGAATTTGATAGGATTTACATTTGTCAGTTACTTTTTTTGTCGTGTTAACAGAAGCGTCCGCAGATAGCAATATGAGCTTCGCTTTACCGTTTCTTATTTCTTTGATAGTAAGCTCTTCACCCGAAGTAATTTTCCGTGCCCGATTCGCTAAGCCAAGCAATGACATCCATTGATTTGCATTCATTTGGATAGTCGTTTCTCCTTCTCTATGAGCTCTAATAGCTCTTCATATATAGAATCATCTATTGAAACATCTAAATGGCTTGCTAAAACATTTTTCTTTTTTGCAAGTTTTACTGCCTCTTCTTCTTTAGAAAGGTAGGCGCCGCGACCGGATTTTTTTCCAGTCGGATCAACTGATACTTCCCCTTCTTTAGAGCGAACGATGCGAACGAGTTCTTTTTTCGGTCTCATTTCACCGGTTGCGACACATTTACGCAGAGGAACTTTTTTACGGTTGTTCACATTCATTCACCCCTATTAATCCATATCTTCCTGAAAATCAAAATTTTCATCGTCTTCAAGCTCAGTGCTATCATATGTCAAAAGTGTTTCTTCTCTTGGGTACATGCCTGTTTCTCGTGCTTCAGACTCAGATTTAATATCAATTTTCCATCCTGTCAGCTTTGCAGCCAGTCTCGCGTTTTGCCCGCGTTTTCCAATTGCGAGTGACAGCTGATAGTCTGGAACTATAACGGTTGTAGCTTTATCATTTTCATTTACGATGACATCAAGTACTTTAGATGGACTTAACGCATTAGCAACGAAAACAATCGGATCAGCTGACCACTTTACAATATCAATCTTTTCACCTTTTAACTCATTCACGACCGCTTGAACACGGGTGCCTTTTGGTCCTACACAAGAACCAACTGGATCGACTTCCTCGTTATCAGAATGAACGGAAATTTTCGAACGGTCTCCCGCTTCCCTGGCTACAGACTTAATTTCAACTGTTCCATCGTAAATTTCTGGAACTTCTATTTCAAACAATCTTTTCAAAAGACCTGGATGAGTTCTGGAAACAAAAATTTGTGGTCCTTTTGTAGTCTTTTCAACCTTTGTTATGAAAACCTTTATTCTGTCATGAGGTTTATATTGCTCGTTCGGCATTTGTTCATTTGTTGGAAGAATCGCTTCGATCTTTCCAAGACTGACATAAATAAATTTGGAATCCTGACGTTGCACAATCCCTGTCATAATATCTTCTTCACGGTCAATAAATTCAGAGTAAATAATTCCTCTTTCCGCTTCACGAACACGCTGCGTAACAACCTGCTTTGCTGTTTGCGCCGCAATTCGGCCGAAGTCCTTAGGAGTAACCTCTAGCTCCACAATATCTTCCACTTGATAATTAGGATTCATTCTTTGTGCATCTTCAACGGAAATTTCTAGTCTTGGGTCAAAAACCTCTTCAACTACTTCTTTTCGAGCAAAAACTCTCATCGTTCCGTTTCCAAGATTTAAATCAATCCGAACATTTTGTGCTTGATTGAAGTTTCTGCGGTATGCAGATACTAGCGCTGCTTCAATTGCATCAATAATGACATCACGTGAAATGCCTTTTTCTTTTTCAAGTAATGTGAGAGCATCCAACAATTCGCTGCTCATGAGACTTCTTCCCCCTTTAATAGAAAAGCGCAAGCGCTAATTGACTTTATGAAAAAACAACTGCTAAGCGTGCATTCGCTACTTTTTCATACGGAATATCAATACTTTTCTTTCTTGTTTTAATTTTGATTTCGACTGTTACTGTGTGACCATCAAAATGAGTCAAAATACCTTCGAACGTTTTATCACCATCAATAGGCTCATAGGTTTTAATAAAAACATTTTTGCCAACTGCTTTTTCAAAGTCTTTTTCATTTTTAAGAGGGCGCTCAGCTCCAGGCGATGAAACCTCTAAGAAATAGTTATAAGGAATTGGATCTATCTCATCAAGCTTTTCACTTAATTTTTCACTGACTAACCCGCATTCCTCAATATCGACACCATTTTCCTTATCAATAAATACGCGGAGGAACCAATCTCTTCCTTCCTTAACGTATTCAATGTCAACTAATTCTAAATTAAGCTCATCCAAAATAGGTGTGACTAATTGTCCGACTGTATCAGTCACCTTGCTCATAATATCCCTCCTTTACGCGGTTCATGGCTTCAAGTGAAATTCAATTCAATTCAAATGGATAAATGTGTTAACTAAAAATAACGTATACAACACGAAAGAGTGGGTTGCCCCACTCTTCTTTAACGAGAGTTATTAATAGTATTTCCATAAAAACTATACCATAACCAATTTTTTAATGCAAATGGAATAGCTATCATGTCAAGGGATTGACCCCTTTTTATGATAAAATTTTTATAGGATGTGCATTAAAACAGGGAAAGCTGATTTTGTTCTGGGAGTGATTCCAGACAGCCATGGTTGTCCAAATACTCAATGATTGTTTTGGATAATTTTCCCCGCTGCTGAAGGTCTTCTTTAGACAAAAACTCCCCCACTTCCCTAGCTTTTACAATATTAAGAGCTGCATTTGTCCCCAATCCAGGTATCGAATTAAATGGAGGTATTAATCTGTTTCCATCAATAATAAATTCGTTAGCACTTGAGCGGTACAAATCAACCTTTTGGAAGCTAAAGCCACGTTCAGACATTTCAAGAGCCAGCTCCATCACCGTTAATAGGTTCTTTTCCTTTGTGGAGGCATCAAGGCCTTTAGCATTTATTTCTTCAATCAAAGCACGGATGGATTGCGATCCTTTAACCATGGCATCCACATCAAAATCTTCAGCACGAACCGTAAAGTATGCTGCATAATACAAAAGAGGATGATGAACTTTAAAATAAGCAATCCTTACGGCCATTAAAACATATGCAGAAGCATGGGCTTTAGGGAACATATATTTTATCTTTTTACAAGAGTCAATATACCATTCAGGTACTTGATTCTTCCTCATTTCCTCTTCCATTTCATCTGTTAACCCTTTACCTTTACGAACGGACTCCATGATTTTAAAGGCAAATGCTGGTTCTAATCCTTGATAAATTAAATACACCATAATATCATCACGACAGCCAATTACTTCACTTAGTGTACAAGTTTTATTATGAATGAGTTCCTGAGCGTTCCCTAGCCAAACATCGGTACCATGTGAAAGTCCAGATATCTGTACGAGCTCGGAAAAGGTTGTCGGTTTTGTATCTTCAAGCATTTGACGAACAAATCTTGTTCCAAACTCCGGAATGCCAAGTGTACCTGTTTTACACATAATTTGTTCTTCTGTTACACCAAGCGATTCTGTACCGCTAAAGATTTTCATTACTTCTGGGTCATCGGTAGGAATGGTTTTAGGGTCAATCCCGCTTAAATCTTGAAGCATACGAATAACTGTAGGATCATCGTGCCCAAGAATATCAAGTTTAAGCAAATTATCATGGATCGAATGGAAATCGAAATGAGTTGTCTTCCATTCAGAATTTTTATCATCAGCCGGAAATTGGATCGGTGAAAAATCATAAATATCCATATAATCAGGAACAACGATAATTCCTCCTGGATGCTGACCTGTTGTTCTTTTTACACCGGTGCATCCAGAGGCAAGGCGTTCAACCTCTGCACCTCTTAATTGGAGGTTATGATCCTGCTGATAGGCTTTTACATATCCGAATGCTGTCTTGTCGGCAACTGTTCCAATCGTACCCGCCCGGTATACAAAGTCTTCCCCGAACAGTACCTTCGTGTAGTTATGGGCACGTGGCTGATACTCACCTGAGAAGTTTAAGTCAATATCCGGAACCTTGTCTCCTTTGAAACCAAGGAAGGTTTCAAATGGGATATCTTGTCCATCCTTTATATAGGAAGCACCGCAGTTTGGACAATCCTTATCTGGCAGGTCATAGCCTGAACCTACTGAACCATCATTAAAGAATTCAGATTGCTTGCACTCTGGACAGACATAATGTGGAGGAAGCGGATTAACTTCTGTTATCTCTGTCATCGTTGCAACAAAGGATGAACCAACAGATCCACGTGAACCAACTAAATAACCATCATCTAATGATTTTTTTACTAATTTATGAGAGATCAAATAAATAACAGCGAATCCATGCCCAATTATACTTTTTAATTCTTTTTCAAGACGAGCTTCTACTATTTCAGGCAAATTATCTCCATAGATTCTTCTTGCCATTGAATAGCTCATATTCCGCATTTCATCATCTGCGCCTTCAATTTTAGGCGTATACAGATCATCCTTAATTGGTTTAATAACATCTATCATATCGGCAATTTTATTTGTATTATCTACGACAATTTCCTTTGCCTTATCACGGCCTAGGAAAGAAAAGGCATCAAGCATTTCATTCGTTGTTCTAAAATGTACATCTGGAAGCTTATGACGATTTAATGGATTTGCTCCCCCTTGAGAGCTGATTAGGATTTTTCGATAAATTTTGTCATTAGGGTTTAAATAATGGACATTTCCTGTTCCGACAACAGGAAGACCTAGCTTATCACCTAATTGAACAACATTCCCAATGATCTCTTCTAGAGCCTTTTCATTCCTTACTAGCTCTAATTCAATTAAATGTGCATAAACGGCTTTCGGATGAACTTCAATATAATCGTAGAATGCCGCAATATCTTCAACCTCTTCAGGTGATTTCTGCATCATTCCTTCAAAAACCTCACCTTTATCACATCCAGAGCCAACAAGAAGCCCTTCCCGATATTTCTGCAGTACTGATCTTGGAATGCGCGGAACACGATAGAAATAATTCATATGAGAGATAGAGACGAGCTTAAATAGATTCTTTAAACCGGCTTCAGTTTGTGCAAGCAGTGTACAATGATAAGGTCTCGCACGCTGGTAAGCATTCCCCTCACCCATATGATCATTGAACTGATCATGAAATTCAATTTCTTTTTCTGCAGCATCCTTTAACATCTTTAATAATAGATAACCAGTTGCTTCAGCATCATATATCGCTCTATGATGCTGTGTTAACTCAACATCAAATTTCTTTGCCAGCGTATTTAAGCGATGATTTTTCATTTCTGGATATAAGAAACGGGCCAATTCTAGTGTGTCAATAACTGGGTTTGCTGCTTTGCCTAAACCAATTTTCTTATAACCTACATTTAAGAATCCCATGTCAAAAGATGCATTATGAGCAACTAAAATCGCATCGCCCGTCCACTCGTAAAATCTTTGAAGCACTTCATCAACTTCAGGTGCATTTTCAACAAGGTCATCCGTGATTCCAGTTAAATTAATGGTCGTAGCAGAAAGTGGGTGATGCGGATTCGCAAAGGACTCAAAGCGATCGATAATTTCCCCGTCATGAATCTTAACTGCTGCAAGCTCAATAATCGTATCATAAACAGCAGATAACCCAGTCGTTTCAACGTCAAATACTACATACGTATCTTCAGTCAGCCTTCTTTTTGCACTGTTATAAGCAATAGGAACCCCATCGTCCACTAAGTTAACTTCTACACCATATAATATTTTTATATCATTTTTCTTACCTGTACCAAAAGCCTCGGGGAAAGACTGTACGACTGCATGATCCGTTACAGCTATTGCCTTATGGCCCCATTTCTTCGCCTGGCTAATAAGGGTGCTGACAGATGTGACAGCATCCATTTGACTCATCGGGGTATGAAGATGCAATTCTACTCGTTTTTCATTTTCGGGTGCTGTATCCTGTCTTTGGATCGGTTTAATTTCGTTAATATCATTTCCAATCATAACAAGATCACGAACAAAGGTATCAGTTTGAATACTGCCTCTCACTTTTAGCCACATACCCTTTTGAACATGCTGATACAACGCAGCATCTTCCTTGTCCCGTGAAAACATTTTTACTATTATGGAGCTTGTGTAATCCGTAATTTTAAAGGTTAATAGTGTTCTGCCGCTACGGAGTTCCCTCGTTTCTGCAGAAAACACATACCCCTCTATGGCAACACGGCGTTCTTCATCGACAATATCAATAAGCTTTCTGAAATCGGCATCATCTTTAATCGTTAATCCAATTGTCAGTGGGCCTTGAACTGTGGAAGCATTATTAGCTCCCTCTTCAGCTTCTTTCTTTTGCATTTCTAACATTGCCTGAATGCCGCGTTCTTGGTCCTCTCTCTGTTTAGCCTCTATAAATTTCTTATATTCTTCATTTGCGGCTTCGGAGGAAATTTCAGTTTCGATCGTTAATTTCGGAAAGCCAAGTGTTTCATAAACACCCGATATCATCTCAGAGTATTTCCTTTTAATAGATAATCCTTCCGTATCGTTTCTTACACTTACTATTAACTTGTTCCCATGCACAGAAGGAATCTGTTCATTTAATAACTTAATTAATGGAGGAGCCATGCCTTCCATTTCCTCCATACAATATTTCCAGTACCCCTGCACCAATTGTTCATCAATATGATTATTCTTAACTTCAATGGTAAATGATGTATTTGCAATATGAGAAAATACCTTTGCCAAATTAGTGGAAAAAAGGCTAAAGATATTAAATGGTAAAATTTGCTCAAATTCAAAATAAAAATGCCACTTCTTTTCTTTCTTCCCAATTACCACTTTTTTTATTTGAGCATGCTGAAAATGCTGCACTATTGAATCATCGGTTAATTGCAGCTGCTGGAGCAAGAGTTGGAATCTCTCTTTATTGCCTAGGGCTTCCATTGATCTCTCTCCCATCTATTAATTTTCAATTTCACATATACAGACGATGTCTATTATAACATGAACCTTCTATCATGTGACTGCCTTTTAAACGATCTTTATTTACCTTCAACATTTTAAAAAAAGGGTCAATTCTATTGGGTGAAAAAAGCGGTGGATTATCGTCCTCTTTTTCACTCAAAAAGAATATGACCCTTAAATGGTTATATATTATAAGAAAAATCTTTGAATGTCGTTCCAAGTTACAACTAGCATTAATAGCATTAATAATGCAAACCCGATAAAATGAACCATTCCTTCTTTATGACGGTCAATTGGTTTTCCTCTTACTGCTTCAACCGCGAAGAACATCAATCTTCCGCCATCTAATGCAGGGATTGGAAGTAAATTCATGATTCCTAGGTTAATGCTCAGTATACCGGCCCATTTCATTAAATAAAATATCCCCGATTTAGCTACTGTGTCTGTAGAGACATATATGCCAACTGGTCCTGATAAAGCATCAATAGAAAATTGTCCAGTAATTAATTTACCTAGCATAACAAAAATTTCTTTTGTCCAATTATACGTTTCTATAGCCCCATTCGTTATGGCTTTAATAGGCGATTTTTCCATTGGGCTATAAACGCCGATAATACCGATTTTTTCTCCTTCTACTTCTTGAACCTTCGGAGTAACAGGCAAGTTGATTTCTTGTCCGTTTCGATCAAGTGAGAATTGCAGCTCTTTGTTCGGATTTTTGCGGATAATCTCAACTACATCTGACCAGCTTGATATTTCTGCTCCGTTAATACTATGAATGATATCCCCTTCTTTTAATCCAGCCGATACCGCAGCTCCATCAGGAGTTAATTTCCCTAGCTCAGGCTCGTTTGTAGGAATTCCCTGCATCAGACCGATAAGTACAAATACGACAAAGGCAAGAATAAAGTTCATCATCGGTCCGGCAAAAATAGCCATTGTTCTTTGGCCTAGCGTCTTTGAAGCAAACTGTCTATCGTAAGGAGCAATAAGAGTTTCTACCCCATCCTCTACTAATACTGCACTTGGGCTTATAGTAAATGATTGTAGTTTATCTTCCTCTTCTCCTTCAACATATCCTTTAATGACTAGAGAATGCTCTATATCTGCATGCTCTACCTCAATGACCCTAGCATTTGGGTACTTTTCCTTTTGATTCAAAATAATTTTATTAACTTGTTCTGATTCATTAAATAATAAACCAATCCTGAATCCTGGCTTTATTTCGATCATCTCGGGATCTTCTCCAGCCATGCGGACAAAACCCCCAATTGGTAATAGCCTGATCGTATAGGTTGTTTCTCCTTTTTTATGTGAGAAAACCTTTGGTCCAAAGCCAATAGCGAATTCACGGCAAAGGATCCCTGCTCTTTTCGCAAATACAAAATGCCCTAATTCATGAAAAAATACTAGTGCCCCAAAAATGATAATAAAGGCTATAACTGTACTCAAAATATAACCACCTTTTTTAAAAAGATAACATAGTATTATCTTTTTGAGTTAAAAAGCTATTTAGCTTAAAAGTGAGTCTACATATTTTCTCGTTTCCAAATCAACTTCCTGAATATCGGTGAGACTTGGATTTAAGATGTTTTTGTGAATACTCAAAGCCTTTTCAATTAAATCTTCTATTTGCAGGAAAGTTGCCTTTCCTTCTAAAAAGGCTGCAACTGCCACTTCGTTTGCAGCGTTTAAGACAGAAGGCATCGTTCCGCCCGCCTTACCAGCTTCGTAAGCATATCTTAAGCAGCGGAAGCGATCCATGTCCATTTTCTGAAAATGGAGCTTTCCTATTTCCGCTAAGTTCAGCCGTTTTGCTGATGGAAGAGGCAGCCTGTCTGGATAAGTCAGTGCATACTGAATGGGAACTCTCATATCTGGTGTTCCTAATTGTGCAATAATGCTGCTGTCATGAAATTCAATCATAGAGTGAATGATGCTTTCTTTATGCAATAAAACGTCAATATCATTATAGTTGATTGAAAAAAGCCAATGTGCCTCAATGACCTCTAGCCCTTTATTCATCATCGTTGCAGAATCGATTGTAATTTTTGCACCCATGGACCAATTAGGATGGTTGAGAGCTTCATGAACTGTCACATTTTCTAGTTCTTGTCTCGTAAGGTCCCTAAAAGATCCGCCAGAGGCAGTTAAAATCAGCTTATCAATATTTTTCTGCTTTTCACCTTGTAAAGCCTGGAATATAGCAGAATGCTCACTATCTACTGGCAATAAAGAGACTTGATTCTTTTTCACTTCTTCCATGACAAGGTGTCCAGCAGTTACTAACGTTTCCTTATTCGCAATAGCAATCGTCTTTTTTTCTCTAATAGCTTGCAAAGTTGGAGTTAACCCAATACTGCCAGTGACTGCATTAACAAGGATTTCTGCTTTATGATAAACGGCTACTTCTGATAACCCGTCATTGCCATATGTAAAAGTGATATTTGGAAATTCCGCTTCTAGTATTTGAGCTGATGATCTATCTGACACAGAAACAAGCTCTGGATGAAATTCATGAATGATTTTCCTAGTCAAGTCAAGATTTCTGCCAACCGCCATGGCAACTAGATTAAATTCATCAGGATGCTCCTTGATTATATCTAACGTTTGGGTGCCAATTGAACCAGTAGCTCCCATTAAACTAATATTCTTCAACAAATTCAACTCCTGTTGCATAAAGAACTAACTACATTAAATAGATAAAATGCAATAATGGCCAAACGAATAATAAGCTATCAAAACGATCTAATATTCCGCCATGCCCCGGCATGATATTACCGGAATCCTTTACATCATAATGGCGCTTCAAAGCGGATTCAACTAAATCACCAATTTGTCCAAAAATAGACAGGACTATCGTAATGATGGATAGCTGCAGAAAAGAGGCATTAATATCTGAGAAAAGAATAAAGAGCGCTGCCACTATTAGTGCACAAACGACACCACCAATTGAACCTTCAATTGTCTTATTGGGGCTAATTTCAGGCCATAGCTTGTTTTTCCCAATAGCACGGCCAATAAAATAGGCTCCAGAGTCGGTTGCCCATATGATGAATAAGGAATAGAAAATATATACTAGTCCAGATTCACGTGTTTCAATAAAGAAATAGAAACCAATTCCAATATAAAGTACAGCAAGAATTGAAAAAGCAACATCGTCAAAATTAAATTGATTTTTTGTTGTTACTGTATACGTTAAAAAAAGTAAAACCGCGAGGAGGACAAATTCAATTTTCGAATAGCTTAGTGGTTCATATGCATTCTGGAACTGTTTAGGTAATAGCATTACCCATAATAGTAATAAAGAAAGTAGCCCTGGTATAGAAAAGAGCTTAATTTTGCGCATTTTTAATACTTCATATAGTGCAATGGATGCCAATAAATAGGCTAGAATAATGAATGGAAATCCACCAAAAATCGTTAACGGCAAAAAAATTGCACCAAATATAATCGCTGAAATGATTCGTTGCTTCATCTATGTCGTCACACCTTTATTAAACTCCGCCAAACCGCCTCTGACGGTTCTGAAATACCTCAATCGCTTCAAGAAGATGCTCTTCACCAAAATCCGGCCATAGAACATCAGTAAACCAAAACTCAGTGTATGCAAGCTGCCAAAGCATAAAATTGCTTAAGCGGATTTCCCCGCTTGTTCGGATTAATAAATCAGGGTCATTCAAGTCTTTCGTCATTAAATAGTTTGAAAAAATTTCCTCATTTAATTCACTTTCATTTATTATACCACTATTGCAATCTTTTAAGACAAGTTTGATTCCCTCAATAATTTCTGCCCTGCTTCCATAATTAAGAGCAAAATTCAAAATGAGCCCAGTATTATCCTTCGTATCTTCCATTGCCTTCTCAATCGCATTTCTTGTATGTGTAGGCAGCATTTCTTTATAGCCCATCATTTGCACTCGTACATTTTCTTCTACTAGCTCAGGAAGAAATGTCCCTAAAAACTCTTCTGGGAGCTTCAATAAAAAATCCACTTCCATTTTAGGTCTCTTCCAATTTTCAGTTGAGAAAGCATACAGTGTTAATGTTTTTATCCCAAGCTCATTGGCTAATTTAGTTGTTTTTCGAACTACTTTCATTCCTTCATGATGTCCCGCTACACGAGGAAGCGCTCTTTTCTTTGCCCATCTGCCATTGCCATCCATTATAATCGCTACATGTGAAGGAATCTGAAGCTCTTGAATTTTCAAGATTCTCTCTCGGAGTCCTGTTGAGCTATTCTGATTTCTCCATTGTTTCATTTTATTTAACATAAAAATGCTCCTTTAGATAGGTTTTCTTACCTCCGAAAAGAAAACTTGCCGATCAGTACATCTGGTAAGGAAAAGATAGAGTTCATTTTCTTTATTGTTTTATCATACCAAAAATCATGAAAGTTATCTCTATAAAAGGGTATGTAT
>NZ_JBALNX010000024.1:1520-41272 GCF_036962035.1 Bacillus sp. JJ1773 | reverse complement strand
CGAATTAAACTGAGGGAGTTGAAGAGAGTTGTTTAACTTGCGTTCAACAATCGGACCATTTTAATTGAGCAGCACCTTTAAAGAAAACTGGATATAAAAATAAAAAAAGCTGCCAATAAAGGCAGTTTTTTTTTACTCGCTCAATCGTTTTTATGCAATTTATGCTTTGTTCCCCATTCATGCATTGCGTGTAAAATCGGTTCCAAGCTCATGCCGTATACAGTAATCGAATATTCCACTTTAGGTGGAACCTGGGGATACACAACACGCTGAATAATATCCTCGTTCTCCAACTCGCGTAGTTGATTAGTCAGCATTTTTTTGCGTGATTCCAGGCATTCTTCGTTTTAATTCACTGAATCTTTGAGTACCGTGCTTCAATAAATGTAATAAGATAATTGGTTTCCATTTCCCGACTAATATGCTTAAAGACTCTTCTACACGACAGAATTCTGGTTCTAGATTCATCGTAATTTCCCCTTTAGTATCATTTTGTATACTATACCACTTTAAAGTACCTACTTATAAAAAAAGTGATTATTAGTAATAATGAAATTGATAGAAAGGGTGATATGAAATGACAAAAATCGGTATTTTAGTTGGTAGCTTACGAAAAGAATCTTTTTCTAAAAAAATTGCATCAAATGTTGCGGCTTTATTCCCCGAAGGATATGAAACAGAATTTATCGAAATCGGAAATCTCCCATTCTATAATCAGGATGATGATAGTGAATATAATGTCCTAACAGAATATACGGCATTCCGTAACAAAATAAAGCAATTTGATGCTTTTTTATTTGTAACACCTGAATATAACCGTTCTGTGCCTGCTGTATTAAGCAATGCACTAGATATAGGTTCACGACCTTATGGAGCGAGTGTATGGAATGGTAAACCAGCAGCTATTATTAGTCAATCTCCTGGTAATCTAGGCGGGTTTGGTGCAAACCACCATTTACGTCAATTACTTGTATGCTTAAATATGCCTGTGGTTCAACAACCGGAAGCTTATATTAGTAACGCTGTAGCTTTATTGGATGAGAGCGGCAAAATTAGCAACGAAGGAACCGTTCAATTTTTACAATCATTCGTTGATGCCTTTATTGATTTGATTGAGAAATATCAAAGGTAGGAAAATTGTGGTTCTATGCTAAACACCTGCACTTAATAATTATTTTCAATGCAATTGATAGGGTTACATAAATTTAAAGGAGGAATTAAGATGGGTAAATTAGATGGTAAAGTTGCAATTGTAACGGGTGGATCACGTGGTCAAGGAGCTTCCCATGTTCAAACCTTAGTAAAAGAAGGTGCTAAAGTAGTTATTGCTGATATACTTGCTGATGAAGGGGAAGCATTAGCTAAAGAACTCGGTGAAAATGCAAGATTTATTAAACTCGATGTTTCCAATGAATCTAACTGGCAAAACGTAGTTAATGAAACAGAATCGACTTTTGGACCTATTAATATACTGGTAAACAATGCTGGTATCAATTTTTTCAAACCAACTCAAGAAATGAATGAAGAAGAATATAGAAGAGTTATTAATATTAATCAGGTAAGTGTATTCCTAGGTATGAAGACTGTATTTCCTTCTATGAGTAAAACAAAAGAAGGTTCTATTATTAACATCTCTTCTGTTGGTGGTTTGTTTAGCCAAAAAGGAGCAATAGCTTACTCGGCTTCTAAATTTGCTGTCACTGGTATGACTAAAGCTGCAGCTCTTGATTTTGCAGAACACGGTATTCGAGTTAACTCAATCCATCCTGGTACAATTCGTACTCCAATGCTTGATGTTCCAGGGACTGAAGATGCAGTTAAAGACCTTATAGAAAATACTCCGTTAAAGAGACTTGGAGAATCTGAAGAAGTATCTAAACTTGTCTCATTCCTTGCATCTAATGATTCAAGTTTTTCTACCGGCTCAGAATTCACTCTCGATGGAGGAGCAACAGCTAGTTTGTAATAACCGTAATGTCTTTCTTATAAGCCAAAAGAGTCATATAGACTCTTTTGGCTTATATACTTTGATGCTAGTATAATGTTAGCTCTCTTTTAATAGACAGAGAATACTAACAGATACAGCGAATTTATTTTCGATTCAAGTAGTTTTTAAAAAAACAAAAAAATTTAACTACGAATATTCTCTGGTTCTTTCCCTTTCAAATGTATGAACTTGTATAAAAACATACATTCATTTCCCCTGTTTCATTGCGTTTACTCCAATTAAACTAACTGTTGCGTTTATCCAAAAAGGATTTACGCCTTTTTATCGAACTTATTGTCCTAACAGGCCAGTTTAGTTAAAGATCGATGTTTAACTTGTGTTCAACAATCGGGCCATATTGTTGATTAAGTGTTCGAAACTTTTTGCACTATGAAACGTATAAAAATTGCGAAGGAATGTATTTGAACTACGTAGCAGGTTTAGAAGGTAATTCACAACAAAGGGGGATAAAAAGTGGATTTATTATCTTGGATAGCTGTTGGGTTCATCATAATCGAATTTGTTGTTCTTGCTTTTATAACAAGAAATATGGAAAATGAGGTTCATCAAAGTTCAGCTACCCAATCCATAGTTTGGAGGATAGTGGGAACCACAGTTTGGGGGATAGTGAGTCTCTTCTTTGTTGTGTATTGGTTACTTCCTAGACTTTTGTGAAGAACTACACTTAAACAATTGGGCGCTTTTCTGAAATATGGAAAGCGCCTTTCTTCATGAAAAGGGCCATTTTCTTGAATAAGAGAAGGAATTATTCGTAAGTAAATCAAAGTTATTGAAAGGAATAAATGTTCAAAGCACTTTTGAAAAAATATTCATCTCCACTGACATACTGTTGTCAGCATTTGACGTTTACAATAGCTATTGGAACAGTAATAGTTGTATTTGTTTATCCGTACTTTATTGTCACACATTAAATTCAAAATTTCATTTTCCTAAGGAATTAATAATCAATGTAGTTCGTATAATCGATAAGTGAAAACATAAAAAAGGTGGGAATAATTCTATGTTTAAACCAAACCCAGCTAATACTGCAATTGTTATTACTGACCCTCAAAATGACTTTTTGTCTCCAGGCGGAAGAGGATATCATTTGACAAAGGCTAACATTAAACAAAATAATACTTTAGCCAACTTGGAACTACTATTAAGCACTGCTCGTAGTAAAGGTTATCAGCTCTTTGTTTCCCCGCACTTTTTATATCCACATGACTATGATTGGCAGTTTACAGGGAACGAACAAGAGATGTTGATTAGTTTGCGTGTTTATCAGAAATTAAATCAATTTAGTCCTCCAACTCCGGAAGCCGATTATGTTTCAACTTTAGCTCCGTATATCTGGGACAAAACAACCGTCATTGCAACACCGCACAAGGTGGCCAGTCCTCAGACGAATGATCTAGTCTATCAACTAAGGCAACGTAGAAAAGAACAAGTAATTTTGGCTGGGGTATTATCAAACGTATGTGTTGAATCGCATATGAGAGATTTGATCGAAAATGGCTTCAAGACAGCTGTTGTTTACGATGCAACGGCCACGATTAGTGAAAACGATTTTCGTGCTGCTGTTACGAACTACCGAGCTTTTAGTAGCGCTACATGGACAACACGCGAAGCCATTTCAAATATGTAATGATACTCTTAAATAGGCTACTAAAGAAAAGATTATTCTTTGAATAATTGTAATGTTGCAGCCGTTAGATGCTTCCATTAACGATATCCAATAAGTCGATTCTTATAAAATTAAGATTCAATTACAGTGTGTTTCATTAGAAGAGTTCCACCATAACCATTGCTAGTTCCTGAAACTCTCCCATAACTTAGACTTTCAAAAGTAAAGTTACCTCAAGATTAGTTTTTAGAGTGGTTAAAGCAATTAAACGAGAATTAAAATGTAACTCCTTCTTCAGCTAATGGGCGCTTTTCTGAAATAAGGAAAGCGTCTTTCTTCATGAAAAGGGCCATTAAATGGAGTAAGTGTGTCGTGTAAAAAATTTCTAGACGGAGTTAGAAAAAAAATTCAAATATTTATATCACATTTATCAGTGTTGTAAATGAAAAGAATTTTTAAGAATAATATTCAAAATAAAATATATTTACAAACCTCTACTTCTGAATGGAGTAGGGGTTTTTTTATGGTTACCAATAAGGATGAGGGTTTGAAGGGGAAGAGATTGTTTTGCTTGTGAAGCTATTAGGAATAATGGGTGGAAAGTGATTGCGAGAAAATCAAATAGGCGAAAATTGTATGGGAAGAAAATATTGTAAATTATACACACTTTGTATATAATGTATATAAAGTGTATATACATTATTTTAAAAAGAGGTATTTGTATGCAAATAATAATATCCAATATTTCAAAAGAACCAATTTATGAGCAGATTTATGTGCAAGTTAAGAAACAAATTTTGACGAATGAACTGAAAGCAGGGGCGGCTTTACCATCTATGCGTCAGTTAGCTAAAGACCTAGATATAAGTGTAATCACAACAAAACGGGCGTATGAAGAGCTTGAGAAAAATGGTTTTATATTCTCAATCGTTGGAAAAGGATCATTTGTATCTGAACAAAATAATGAAATGATTCTTGAACGAAAAATGAAAGTCATTGAAGAACAGTTAATGGCTGCAATTCAAAATAGTAAAGAAATAGGAGTAGAGTTAGCTGAATTAAAAGAATTACTTACAATGTTATATAAGGAGGAAGTATGATGGAAAACGTAATTGAGCTACAACATGTAAATAAGGCTTTCAAAGGATTTGAACTGAAAGACTTATCAATCTCAGTGAAGAAAGGCTTTGTTACAGGGTTTATTGGTGGTAATGGAGTAGGAAAATCCACAACGATTAAGTTGATTATGAATTTATTACAACCGGGTAGTGGAGAGGTTTCACTTTTTGGTTTGAATTATAAAATGCATGAAAAAGAAATAAAACAACGAATTGGCTTTGTGTTCGATCATAATGTTTTTTATGAGAATCTTACCTTATTAGAAATGAAAAATATAATAAGACCAATTTATAAAAAATGGGACGATTCTATATTCAATCATTATGTAGATCGGTTTGAACTACCATTAAAGAAAACATTGAAAACTTTTTCTAAAGGTATGATGATGAAGGCTTCCTTAACCATTGCGTTATCCCACGATGCTGAGTTAATTATTATGGATGAACCAACGTCGGGATTAGATCCAATATTTCGTAGAGAACTGTTAGATATCCTTCACGATCTCATGCAGGATGGTGAAAGAACGATTTTCTTTTCTACTCATATTACGACAGACTTAGAACGAATCGTGGATTATATTACTTTTATCCATGATGGACAACATATTTTTACAAAAGAGTATTATAAAATCGAAGAAGACTATGCACTTGTGAAAGGAAATATAAATCTATTAGATCGTGATACAGAACAAGAATTTATAGGTGTCCGTAAATCCAATCATGGATTTGAAGCATTAACGATAAATAAACAACGTACAGAAAGTATCTTTGGTGATACGGTCATTTTGGAGAAACCAACACTAGAAGATATTATGCTATATACAAAGAAAGGAAAAGATAACTATGTTCAATCTCATTCGTAAAGATATTATTTTACAGAAAAATACATTATTAATTCTTTTACCTATATTATTAATATATTTATTTTTAAGTACTTCTACTATCTGGGTGGGTATTATATTTTGTATCGCCATCATCATGCAAAGTTTTCCAATGGATGAAAAATCCTCCAGCCATCTCTTATTGAATTCTTTACCTTATACTCGAAAAGAAATTGTTAGTTCCAAGTATATAGGTGCATGCGTTTTCACTTTCTTGACTTTAGTTACTATTTTTATTGGTCATTTCGTCATTCATAGAGAAATCATTCAATGGGAACAATTATTGTTTATAACAAGTATTGTTACGGTGTTTATTTCATTTGCTTTTCCATTTTCTTACCTATTTAAAAGTCAATATTTGATGATTGCCTCTATTGTTGTGTTTGCCCTTTATTTAATTATTGTCAATAGTTTTATACCTGATATCAATGATCGATTAAGAGAGGTCATTCAATGGGTTCTGTCTTTTGATAATTCTCTATTGTATTTAGGTGTAATACTATCAGTTGTACTTCTTTATATTTTTTCTTGGATGCTATCCATCCGTATTTATAGTAGAAAAGTATTTTAGAGAGTTTGTTAAAAGGGGATTTGGAATTATAGGAGCGAGAAATCAAGGTGGAACATTTCTTAGAATGACTGTCATCTAATAATATTTTTAAAAACTATCTTTTAGTATGCAATGATCTTCAACAAAAGGGCGCTTTTATGAAGTAACTAAAGCCAAATTTCTCAAATACATCGCTGAGAAATTTGGCTTTTTATATTTAGGAAGGGCTTATTAGTATCAATAAAAGTAAACAGTTGATGTATCAATTATAGGGAGAGAGAAGATAATAAAATGATTGGAGGTGAAAAAGATGGAACAAAAACCTAATCATTATGACGGAAGTTTTCAGCTTGACTATGGCGCAAATAATGAGCTTAATTCAAATGAATCGTTTCAAATTACAGATGAAATGCGACTGAACATGGGTGGTAACCCTTATTTTTTTGATGTGAATAAATAACGAATAATTTTTTATAGGGATTTGTATAACTGACAAATTCTTAGATTTTATAGCTTAGAAAGCTTTACATAGTGTAGGCTGAAAAAATTTTAAGTTAAAAAAACTGTAAATAATAAAACAGAAGGTGAAATAAGATGGCCAAAGTATTATACATTACAGCTCATCCAAATGATGAAACACAATCTTTCAGTATGGCTGCAGGAAAAGCATTTATTGATACATACAAAGAAGTAAATCCGAATGATGAAGTCATTCACATTGATTTATATAAAGAGAATATCCCTCATATTGATACGGATGTTTTCAGTGGATGGGGAAAACTTCAATCTGGTAAAGGATTCGAAGAGCTTTCAGCAGAAGAAAAAGAAAAAGTGGGGCGTCTTAATGAACTGAGTGAACAGTTTATGTCAGGAGATAAATATGTATTTGTGACACCTTTATGGAATTTTTCATTCCCACCAGTAATGAAAGCGTATATTGACTCTATTGCAGTTGCAGGGAAAACTTTTAAATATACCGAACAAGGTCCAGTTGGTCTATTAACAGATAAAAAAGCACTTCATATTCAAGCCCGTGGAGGTGTTTATTCAGAAGGTCCAGCTGCTGGTGTAGAAATGGGTCATCGCTTCTTAAGTGTAATCATGAATTTCTTTGGTGTCCCTTCTTTTGATGGTTTATTTATAGAAGGACATAATGCTATGCCAGATAAAGCACAAGAAATCAAAGAAAATGGAATTGCTCGTGCAAAGGACTTAGCTCATACTTTTTAATTAATTGCGAGTAAATCTAATGACTTGAGGCTAATTCAAAGTGTCTATTTTCAAAGATTTGAGAATATCTCTTGTGAGTTAGCCTTTTTATCCAAGGTCATTCATAAAACTTTGTTACTCCCCCCAATTAACTACTCAATAAACGTGGGCAATTCTAAGAACGTTATTAATATTATCTTGAACTCAAGTATTCATGAAAAGGGCGCTTTTCTGTAATAAGGAAAGTGCTTTTGCCATTTAAGGCCATTTAGTTGAATAACACACTTTAAAGAAAACTGAATATTTATGTTGAAATATTTATGAGATGATGAAGGTCCGATGCTTTAACACTGTAAATATTTAAAGTAATAAGTTTGGTTAGAAATGCTTATTTAAATAAAGAGATTACAAAAGTTATTATTGGGGATTATACAGATTAATAATTAAACATGGAGATGATTATGGTGAACGAGCGAAAATCAGCTAATGAGGTTGCTGAGGCAGAAATGAAAATCATTGAACAGCTCGAAGATGGTAAGGTCCATGGCACAACAAAAGGAAGTACTGAGGAAACAACAGCAAACCTTGAATTGCAGGCAAAATTCAGCGATGAAGATGATGAGCCTGAAATAGGTACTTCCCCTGCAGCCATTGTAACACCTTCATAAGGTAAAAATAAGGAATGATAAAGAAGTCGGCGAGTCGACTTCTTCTCTTATTGTGTGAATATTTTTTTCTAAATTATTGGCTATTGGTGAAATTTTGATAGATAAGCATTTGTCAGCTAGTAACAGAATAAATGTATTTTTTAGACATACCAATTAAAGATTACAGGTTTTTATTGAAACAGGATTAATAAAAGAGAAGATGTGTAGTCTCATATGGTACAACTTCACTGTGATGTTTGGAAAGATTGTACCTAATTTTAGTAGTATAATAAAGAAGTAGATTGGATTTTTTTGCAATGTACACCTATAAAGGGAAAAGCAGAAAAGCAGAGTAATTATATCCCCTGCTTTACGACACTTTATGTTTTTACCCTAACAATTGACAAAGAGCCTATCTTTTTAGAATTTCCCCTGATGCATATCATTGTTTGACACCAATACTGGATTATTAAACGCTTCAACATCCATCTCATCACCTCTAGCTGCTATAACTGAAACGCCAACTAAATCACCAGCTACATTAACAGTAGTATGTCCAATATCTATCAGTGGCCAAATAGCTGCCAAGATAGGTATCAACTCCAAAGGCAAACCCATTGTTGATAACAGTGTTGCTGATAGTACGATTCCTGCCCCCTTCACTCCAGCGGCTCCGGCAGATAAGATAAGCCCCAAAAACACAAACTGGAACAATAGAGGCAGTGTTAGAGGCACTCCATAAATATTACATGCAAATATAGCGATTACCCCAATAGCTACTGCCATACCGTTTGTATTTACTGTAGCTCCTATAGTTAGGCCGAACCCATATATCTTTTCCGGTATCTTCAGATTCTTGTCAGCAACTCTTAAATTTATTGGCAATGTAGCTGCGGAAGAAGTAGTACTCGCCGCTATCAAGATTGAAGGTGATATGGCTTTGAAGAATGGTATTGTTTTTATTTTTGCCAATAATTTTAGCTGTAATGGATAAACGATAATCAAAACAATAATTAAAGCTATGTAATCAGCGATAATAAATTTTCCTACTTCAGCTAAAGTTGAAATACTTAAACTATTTACCATTTGAACGACTAAAGCTAAAATACCATAAGGTGAAAATTTCATAACGATATCTGTAATTTTTATCGTGGCATCAGCGCCTTGACGCATTACATCAGTGAGCGTTTTGACTTTGTCTCCTAACAGTAATAACACTATGCCAAAGAATATTGAAAAGAAAAGAATTTGTAAAACATTCCCTTCAACTAAAGCTTGAAAAGGATTAGTGGGTACATAACTAACTAGGGAATCGATAAAATTAAATTTAGCTATTTCTTCAGTTGTTTTGTCTGTTTCGGAAAAGATCATTCCTTGTTTACCTGGTTGAACAATCCATCCAACTGCCAAACCAATAATTACTGCTAATACAGAAGTAGATAAATAATAGAATAATAATTTTCCACCTATAGATCTTAAAGATTTAACACTTTCCATTGTCGTGATGCCACTAACTATTGTAAAAAATATTACGGGCGCGATTAACATTTTTAATAACCTAAGAAATATTTCGCCTATGGGTTTAAGAACAACATCGGCTGCATTTCCCATTGTTAATCCAATGATAACGCCAAGAATAATCCCGATAAAAATTTTAACGTATAATTCTCTGCTAAACCACCATCTCATATCATACGCTCTCCCTCTATAAACTAATAGTTTTCTTAAAGATACTCCCGTTTTCTCAATTTTTCGCATTGATCTAAATATTAATGACAAAAGAGTCATGGATAGGATTATGATTCCGAATATTTAGATATTAGAGGGCGTGGAAATATAATCTACTACCCTTTTCCCTTTTAGTGGAAGAGTAAATTCCCCTTATGGTCGCACAAATGAATCTCCACGTGACTCACGGCGGTGTACCCTCCCATGTCTCACAGAGTCGATGCTCCTACATTCCTTTGTTCAATCTATCCATGAGGTGGATGTCAGAATAACTCCATTTGATAGCCCACCCATAATTTATGAACTTGCCAATTCTCTAGTGACAGATAATTCTTTTGTTACAAATAAAAATTTATCGATATCATCTACAGTATGACAATGGAAAGGAGAAACTCTGATAGCGCCTGTTAAGCCAATAGCCTCTAGTATACGTTTGGAATAAACACTAGTATTCACACGTTCATATACTGTAACCCCTCTATCCTGATAATCTTTTCTAAGTTGTTCATAATCTTTATCCTCAATTCCTATTGCAACAATGAGGTCTCTTTTCGTTAAATCTGGATAATCTGCAAAAACTTTTACGTTATCCATGTGTCTCAATCCTTCAACTTTATCACTGCCTTCAAGTAGTCTATGTAGCAGTGCTCTTTCATGTAAGACTATTTTTTCCATACCTTTAAGGTACAAATCTCTTCTAGACATGTCTCCTATACTGTCATACGAACCTAACCAGGATATATAATCGATAACTGCCGACATGGATGCAAATAAAGCAGGTGAAGGGGAGCCAAGTTCCCAAACACTATCATCCTTTGCAATTAGTTTTTGATGTGGAAGTTTAGATAATCTATCAGAAACATAGGCAAATCCAATTCCTCTTGATGCCATAAACTTATATGGTGCAAAGTTAGCTCCATCTATGCCGAGTTTTTCTACATCGAGAGTCCCATGTGGCATATGCTGCACAGCATCGACAATGATATATAAATCCGGCTTTTTGGCTCTAGCCAATTTTATAATATTCTCGAGATCCATAATATTTCCTGATATATTACTTGATGCTATTACACTTAACAAAATAGTATTCTCATCAATTTTTTCTACAATTGATTCAGGGTCAACAAACCCTGTATGAACATTTGCTTCAGCGACCCTAAATTCTTTATTGTTCTTTTTACAATAGAATTTTACTGCATCATAAGAGGAAGGATGTTCAATATTAGTAGTGACAACATTGGTCCCTTCAACATTCTCAATAACAGTTGAAACCATTTTAAACATTGCTTGAGATGCAGTTAAATCGGTGATGAGGGAACCGGTCTTTCCCCCGAACATTACATTTAATACATCATTTGTACATCTGTCCATAATGCTATTAAAATCTATTGCTCTTTGATGATACCTTTCAGGACAATCTGGTAATAAATCAATTTTTTCCTTCACCTTGATAGTCTCTTTTAATCTTAAAGAACCACCTGAATTATCAAAAAACAGTCTTTCTCCATAGTCTGGATCTTGGTCAAGAAAAGCAAATTTGTCGCGTAGTTTGTCTAATAGTTTCTCATCCATTAGTTTTCCCAATTTGTAATCGTTCAATTTTGAGCCTCCTCTGCCATAATAAAAGCGTTTTCATTTCTTCATAAAAAAAAATAAATGAAGATTTTTCTTCATTTTGATTTTATCACAGCCATTTTCTGATTACAATAAAAAAATAAAAGATTCAGATAAAATAACTAAAAAGCTAGTAAATCTTCATGTAAAGCTAGTTGTTTAGTTGGAAGTGCAAAATAACACTTAAAAACTACGCAAATTATCGGTCAAAGTGACAGGCTGGTGTTAATTGATGGGGTTCAAGAAGTCGGTGCAATGAGCGTCAATGTAAAAGAATCTGGTGTGGATTTTTATTGCGCTGGAGGGGAAAAGTGGATTGGAAATCCTTTTGGGATGGGTTTTTTTATAAATACGTGAAGAACTGATTGAAAAAATGGATCCAAATTTTATTCGTAAATTAATATTAAAGTTCCTTCGCAGTTTGCTGACTACATTACATATTTAGAAAATCCTAAGAGAAATCCTTTTGATGAATATTCCATTGTAACTGTTGCTACTAATTTTGTAATTGGAGGATATGGCAACTATTAAGGAGCACGATGTTATTCATTATGCAGAATCTAACATCCCTGTAGCTGTTCCAAGAACGTCTACAATAGCCTAAACTAATGTAACAGTTCCTTATGCTTTACAAATTGCGAATGAAGGTGTATTTAAAGCAATTTCTGAAAATGAAGCATTGAAACGTGGTGTCAACGTAGCGAAGGTAGAAATTACGTTTGAAGTGGTCGCAAAAGATCTAGGTTTTTAAATACATGAACATTGAAGATGCTCTTAAAAAGGTATTAACTAGTATTTAATTGTGGATAAATGGGCTGTCCAGAAAGTCGTATTTTATATCGACTTTCTGATTTCCCTTTTTATTAAAACATTCCAAACTGACTGATATGTTTATTAATTCTTTCTAATTTTTCTTCACTTTGAATAACTGTAGCCCTACTTACATGTGTACATATCAACTCAGCTAAAAATAATACCGGAGTGTAAGAATTGAAGAAAGCATTACTATCAACTGAAACTAAAAGTAGTACATCAGCAAAATGTGCTATGGGTGCAGTTGCTTTATCAGTAATGATGATAACCTTTGCATTGGCCTCATTTGCCATTTTGGCTGCTGCAATGTCTACTTCAGAGTATCTTGGAAATGAAAAAATAATGACACAATCATCCTTGCTACAGGAAGACAAGGTATCAAACGGTGTAAATGAATTAGTACTATTAATAACTACATTATCAATAATCTGATTAAGGAATACTCCCATTATCTCCGTTAAACCAACTCTAGCTCTACTACCTAAAATATAAACTCTTCTAGCAGTGATGATATAATTTATTGCCTTATTGAATTCTTCAGATGAGTTTTTCTCTGATATAGAGAAAATATTTTTTTCAAGTATTTTCAAATTGTCATTTAATAAATCTGTTTGTTTAACTTTATCATAACTCAGCTTCAATCTTTCAGAAGGTATGGTAACATCATCAGATATTGCCAGACTTCCTTCATAACACTGTTCTCTTAAATACTTTTGAAAATCACTATATCCAGAAAAACCTAATTTTTTAGAGAATCGGATAATCGTTGCATTGCTAACATGTAATCGATTAGCCAATTCTATTGATGTTACAAGACACGCATTTGTTAAATTACTTAATATATATTCTGCTATTTCCTCTTCTTTTTTTGTTAGCTTGGAGTTACTTATTATTGATTTTAAGGACTTTTGTGATGAATCCATTTAATATACCTCCATATACTCCTATTTGTTATTATATAGGAAATTAGAATTATATAAAGCATGAAGCATTTTTATGGTATTTTACACAAACGAAATATTTAGAATCTCAAATCAATTCATAACCGAAATAGATAAAAAGCTAACTGACTAATATTATTTATTCCTAGAGTAATTTTGTATTAAACGGAGTGCTTTCTCAAAATAATAGTTGTTCAATAGGGCGCTTTTCTTCAATATCCCAAATTATAAAAAAGCCGAAAAAATGCAAATTTCCATTCATTTTATGCATATTTTTGGCTTTTTTATTTTCAAAAACATACTGCCATTAATAGCATTTTTTAATTGCCAAATACTCGTCAAGAGTATCGCCAGCAATCTAATATAGCTAGTTGAGTGTAAAAGTAGATTTGTGGGAAAATTTTCAATTCAATGTTGACAATCTCTATTTTAAGTGTATAGTAGGAATCATAATTTAATATTTTGAATTTTTTCTTATCAAGAGAGGTAGAGGGACTGGCCCTATGAAACCTCGGCAGCAGACTTTTAATAGTACTGTGCCAATTCCAGTAGCATCATGCTAGAAGATAAGAAGAGCCGGTCATTTCAGTTGTCTATTTACCCCTCTTCTTATTTTTTAGAAGAGGGTTTTTTGATTTATAATTTCATTTACGAGGTGATTGTAATGACAGCGGTTAAAACAGAAAATGAGCTATTGAAGGCGATTGAAGTTTTGCAAAGTAAGGAATGGGTGGATCTCACACATACGTTTGGCCCGGATTCTCCTCATTTTGCAGCTTTTGAAGATGCGGAGTTTAAAACACTTTTCACTCATGATGATGGCTTTTTTGCACAACGTTTTAATTTTCCCGGACAATATGGAACACATATTGATGCACCCATTCATTTCGTTCGCAACAAGCGTTTCTTGGATGAGATAGAGTTAAAGGAACTAGTTCTGCCTCTTGTTGTAATTGATAAGTCGAAGGAAACAGAAGAAAATCATGACTTTATCTTATCTGTAGAGGACATCCTAAACTTTGAAGCAGAGCATGGAAGAATAGAAGCAGGTACATTTGTCGCCTTGCGTACAGACTGGAGTCATCGCTGGCCGAACAAGGAGGCATTTGAAAATAAAGATGAAGAGGGAAATAGCCACAGCCCTGGTTGGGGAATTGACGCCTTAAAGTTTTTATTTGAAGAAAGACAGATTAATGCTGTCGGCCATGAAACATTTGATACAGATGCAGCGATCGATGTCCGCAAAAATGTTTCACTCATTGGCGAATACTATGTGCTGGAGCAAGATAGGTTTCAAGTGGAATTATTAACAAACTTGGATAAAGTACCAGCAAAAGGGGCGGTCATCTTCAATATTTGTCCTAAGCCCGAAAAGGCATCTGGATTTCCAGTACGTTCTTTTGCGATTTTGCCATAATCACGTAGAAACTAGGTAAGGTTTTTGTCTGATCGTTCAAATATTCGTTTATTCTTGGGACACAATCTGCAGATAGCTTGCGGGTTTAGGGAAACAGAGCTGCCAATGGGCAGCTTTTTCTTGTTGCATTGACTAAGTAGATTAGTTCCAGAACCGATTATCGTGCAAGAATGAGTGAATTTTTATCTGTAGTAACAATTGCGCTCTTTCTTTGTGTTAAGGGTCATACAGTGAATGAACAGACACAAAGATAACTGGATTTTTATGTTAAAATATAGTTGGAATTTGAAGAAAAAGTATTTAAAGTAAAGAGGCTCTTTTTTTATTATTAAGATAGAGGGGGAAAAGCATGTCATCAAAACAAGACGACAAAGCTATGATTCGGACGGTTCGAATAGAAGATGCTGAAGCCATCCTTGATATTCAACGTGAGGTCATTAATGAAAAGGACTATTTTATAGCGGTTTCAGAAGAGTTCAATAAGACGGTGGAAGAGCATAAAGAATGGATAACAAAGATCCTCGAGCATGAAAGAGAAACGATGTTTGTTGCTGAAATGCATCGAAGAGTTGTAGGTTGGATCGTGTTCCAGTCACAAGATAGACAAAGGATGCACCACACAGGATCCATCGCCATCATGCTTCAGAAAGACTATCGAAATAAGGGGATCGGCAAGCTTTTGATCAATGAGATCCTCTCATGGGCAGCGCAGCATCCAGTGATCGAAAAAGTTTCATTAGGGACGTTCTCCACGAATTCAAGAGCCATAGAGCTATATAAAAAGCTAGGGTTTGTCGAGGAAGGGCGCAAAGTAAAAGAGTTTAAGTTTAGCGATGATGAATATGTAGACGATGTTTTAATGTATAAGTTTGTTAAATAGACAAGATTTATAGCTTTGATATGAAAAGTTGACTCATGTGCGCATTTACGGGCTCCTAGAGTCAACTTTTTATATGTTAGTGCGACAGTAACTTACGAAGGTTTGTACTTAAAATAACGAGCAGCATTCCTGTAATTAAGAAATTCAATGAAGGTTTTTCATATTATTTACCGAATTGTGAAAATAATAAGAACCCATAAGGAGATAAATAATATGACAAAACCAATTTTAATAGGTATGGAAGGAGTATTTATTCCCGTTAAAGACCCAGAATTGTCGGCAAAATGGTATGAAGAGATTCTTGGGTTTAAATTAATTTACATTGAAAAAGAAGCTGCTGTAATGAAGATTGGAGAACAATCTCAAACAGTAGTATGTCTTGTTAAAACTCCAAATCATCAACCAATGAAGTTTCCAGATAATAATTTCGGTGTAGGGAAATATTATAATTTTATTCCTCACGATATAGAAGAAACTTATAAATTTTTACTTGAGAAGAATGTAAAAGTAAATCTAATTAGTAGAGAAGGAACGACTAAATTTTTTACTTTCTATGATCCTGACGATAATCCTTTGGGAGTTTGCCAATAAATTATTTTAAGGTTTTGGTTAGCAACTTTTCTTGTTTTACTATCGGGTGTAATGCTTTTCAATAACGAGGAGCGCATTTTTTACTTAAAGTAACCGGTGCAGGTTAATGAAGGAAGAACTAGCAGCCATTTGGTGACCATATAATACGAATTGGGAGGTTAGTTGAAGAAAGAAATTTATCATAATACTTTAAAAAAGGGGATAAAAAGAATGAATGCATTTAAAAGATTAAGAGATGCTTACGTTATTTGGCATGCCAATAGTATTAATATTCCCGAATTTGATTCAAGCAATATAGTAAGAAAAAAAGTTATCTTTTCTGGGAGAGTTCAAAAAGTAGGATTCCGTTTGGAATTATTTACTATGGCTCAAAGATTGAACTTAACAGGATGGGTAAAAAATTTAGAAGATGGAAGTGTAGAAGCAGAACTGCAGGGGGAAGAAACGAAAGTAGAATTACTAATAACATCCATGAAGTCTTTGAAACGTGCATCTGTAAAGAAATGTGATGTCATAAACATTCCTCTTAGTGAGAATAGGGAAGACTTAACAATAGTAAGATAAATAAGTAAGTGTATGCAAAAGATTTTCTTGGGCTCTGTCCTTATTAAACTACTATTAAAGAACATAATTATCTTTCATTCTCTGTGGTGGATTTCTGATTCATGGAAGGCTAAAGGGTACGTTAACACAACAATGAGATCGTCACTATGGCGGTCTTTTTTGACTAAAGGAAAGGGCAGTTTACTGAAATAAACTTATTAATTACACAGCACTATTATTAGAGTATTATTTTAAAAGGTATTGTGTTATGATTTATCTGTCTGAAAATTCCAATAGGGAAATTTTTAGGCAATCTTTAATTTAGGGGGTAGATATTATGGCAAACAAAAAATATTTTGGCGTGAATAATTCTAAGGGGAATACGTCTAAATAAATTTAAAATAGCGTTTCCCCACAATTGAAAGGGGAAAATCATTTGAATCAAACATTGTTAATTATTGATGCCCAACAAGAGTTAATTGAGGGAAATCAAGAAGAAAGTGCAGTTTTTAATAAAGATCAACTTATTAGGAATATCAATTTAGTAATTGAAAAAGCAAAAGAATCCAGTGTTCCAGTTGTCTTTGTAAGGGATTTAGATGTTGCTGAAGGGAAAGGTAAAGGATTTCAGGTTCACGAAGAAATTAATGTGCCTACGGATTCAAAGATTTTTGATAAAACTTCAACGAATTCTTTTCATGGAACAGGACTACTGAATCACCTAAAATCTCAAAAGATTGAGCATGTTGTCATGATGGGGTGTAAAACCCAACACTGTATAGACAGTGCAGTCAGAACAGCCACTATTAGTGGTTTGGATGTCACATTAGTAGGTGATGGACATTCAACAACAGACAGCCGTGCTTTAAGTGCAGAACAAATTATCAAGCATCATAATGAAACACTTCATGGTCATTACAATGTGGAACACTTTTCAGTTGTCAGAAATGCAATGGAAGATTTGTTCCATCCTATTCATGATTCATATAGGTAAATAGAAAATATGGTATAGAGATATTTCTTATAAACAGTAAAATAACCCAAATTTCTTAATAAGGAATTGGGTTATTTTAATTAGTACAATTTATTAAGTTGAGGTATGACATCCTGATATTCCAATTCCCTTAGTGAGCAGTAATCATATTTTTCGTTACATTTGGAATTCCAATCAGCCCGTCTTGATTTCCAAAACAACCTTCCCCTTTGTACGCCCAATTTCGACATGCCGGTGAGCCTCTACTATTTGATCCAAAGGAAAGCATTTTTCAACAACAGGTCTTAATTTCTTTTCTTCCACTAGACTGCGTAAGAAATCCATATCCCTATCATTCGGTTTGGTAAGATGAACCTTTGCTTTCTTGCGACCAATCAATGAACCTATCATTAATTGAATGGGGTGATACTTTGGATAAATTGCGTGTTCTGTAATATAAACTCCCGTCTGCGTTAAAGAACTCATACAGCTGAAAAAGGTTCGCTTACCGACCGCATCTAGAATGATATCGTACTTTTTTCCGTTATTTACGAAATCTTCCTTGGTGTAATCGAGAACGTAATCTGCTCCAAGTTCTTTAACCCACTGAAGATTTGAGGTGCTGCAAACAGCCGTTACCTCGGCCTTGAAATATTTAGCAAGCTGAACAGCAAAGTGACCGACACCGCCTGATGCACCATAGATTAAAACCCTTTGGCCATGCTTTATCTGTGCTGCATCTCGCAATGCTTGCAGTGCAGTCTGAGCCGCACATGGTATAGCCGCTGCCTCCTCAAAAGTTAAGTTCTTCGGCATAAGACTAAGGGAATTCTCACGAGGTGAGACATATTCTGCATGGGAGCCGAAACAACTGCCGAAAACATGATCGCCAACCTTAAATCGTTGCACGTTTTTACCTATTGCTTCTACCGTCCCCGCCACGTCAATGCCCAGTATGTGATTTTTTGGTTTTGTCATACCATTATCTAACCTTGTAGGCAAATAGCCCTTTCGGTAAAGAGTATCAAATACATTGACTGACGCGTTATGCACTCTGATCAACACCCTATCGTCATCCTTAATAAATGGTTGTTCTACATCCTGTATCTCCAGTACTTCAGGGGGACCATAGGAACTGTAAATAGCCGCTTTCATCTATTTAACCTCCTTGATTCTTTTTAGTTTAGTTATTATTTCATTATCGTGAATGCAATTCTCAACATATAGAGAGATCCCAAAACGATGACAATTTGAAGTCCCAAAATATCCTTCTCTAACATGTAATATTCTCAAATGTATTTCTCTTTATTTCTAAAAATTCAGTTAATTTTATTCCGATCAATTTTTGATAAATCACTATGCAAGCTTTCCTGCAAATCGTTTTACTTTTTTGCAAACAATGAGGCAAGTGCAGACTGATTGAATCCTTTTACGATAAGCCAAACTGCTAAAATCATTTCATTCGCTGCTACCGGTATAGCCAGAATACCACCCCAAACAGAAAGTTGAGGAAATACGCCGAACATTACGAACAAGGCACAAATAAAAATTAGAGTTGCCCCTGTCATACCTAAAATGGCTATAAATCTTGGTACGAGCTTGGTTTTATAAAATATATAACTGTACATCATTGTATTAATTCCTAGCATGAAATTGGGGCCAAGCAAAAATGTCCAGTCATGGATTGCATGTAATACTATGCCTGATGTTTGGAAAGATGCGGTATCCGGAGACCCTAATGCAACAAACTCCCGGCTTAATGTCAAAAGGGACAGTACGCTGATTACACCAATAGTAATAATAATCGCTTCTAGAAATCTGAAACAAACATGCCCTAGTGCGATCGTTTCATTATATTTTCTTAAAATCGGAAACATGGTTATTGCAGTACCAACGGCTGAAACGACAAGAATGAGTTCCATAACTGCTCCCAGTACGACTTGATTGGCATGTTCCGTACCATTTATCAAGTAATCGGGACCGTTCAGGATAGGGTCGTATAATATAAGACCTGCAACCGCCGAAACGGCTGCAAGAATAAACAGTACCCCCACAATTTTGGCTGCTTTTTTGTTTGAATTCATTAATTTATCCCCTTCCTTTAATAAATTGACAAACGGTAAAGCAAAAACAAATTCTAAAGCTTTGAGTCATCCTCATAAAAGAAAACCTCTTCCAACGGTAAGTTAAAGGCATGAGCAATACGAAAAGCCAATTCTAGAGATGGGGAGTAGTTTCCTTTTTCGAGAGCCACGATTGTCTGTCTTGTAACGCCTACCTTGTCTGCCAATTGCAGCTGCGTCATTTCATCATGATTAAATCGTAATTTTCGAATGTGATTGCCGACAAGATTTTTTTTGCTCATATTAGACTCCTTTCCGATAATGATAAAGTCTTGTAGCAGATCCGGTTAAATCGGAAATGAATCCCGAAGTGATCAGGATAATGAACATTACATGTAAAGGCTGATAAATGATCAGTGATCCCATGGCAAGAAGAAAGCCGATGATAAACACGAAAAAGGCATTTCGGAACGCTTTTAAATCAATTAATTTATCCAGTTCATCCGCAAAATTTGGTTCCTTTTCTCTGGTTGTAATTCTAAAAACGATGTTAAATATAATACTGATAATGATGTGTGCAACAATTGACACCAAAGTCAAGACAAGGACGAAGGAACCCCAATAACGAAAAGACTCAGCTGACTCCATCTCCCCGCCGGGATACTGAGGGTACATATACAAACAATAAAATCCAAAAATAAGAATTGTACTAATCAACGATAAGATACTTTTCTTTTCTTGGTACGTCATAATTACCTCCTAGTATGGTTATTTTTACATCATGTTAAGTTTATTAAACATAATGTAATATAAACTATACATAAAGTCAATATTTTGTTACATAAAATAGAAAAAATAACCATACATTTCCATTGAGGCAATATCCGGTCTTCCTAGTGACTCATCTTATGTATAAGCAAGTAACCAACATTTGTAGTTTGAATTTGTATACAATTACTTTCATTGTGAGTAAGTAGGAAAAATCACTTAAGATTTTAAAAAGGAAACGGAAGTAATGTTTCAATTTTGGTATTAGTTTGGAATAGAAGGATTTTTACATTATAGATTTACTCTAAAAAACAAATGATGACTTCTTAAACGAATTGGTTTGTTGATACAAGAAGGATTATCGCTCTTTTTGTTGAAATTATTCAACTAACGAAGCAGGAGAGTTGTGCGCTATTAGGAAATATGTATAGGAATGGAGCCTAAACATGCTAAAAAAATTATTATTTACTGGAATTACATTAAGTCTATTTTCGCTAGTTGGGTGTAGTAATGAGCAAAACGAAAAACAAGATCAGGCTCAAAGTTTGGTAGATGAAGTTGACATCGATACAAATGAAATAGAATCGTTGCAAACACAAAATGATTTTCTCAATGAACGTAATCAGTATTTAGTGACGACCATCAAGCAAGTGATCAATCATTTATCAGATGAAGAAATGTTGGAATTCGCACAAAATCAGTTTTTATATGAGTTAGAGGTTAATGGGGAATCTATACCTAAAAACGGACAAATAACTATTTCAGCGGGGGAAGTTGAAATTTTATTATCTGAAAAGATATTGGGGCACGATTTTTTACCTGCAGAATGGTTAGATAAAGGAAAAGTTAGTGGGAATTATATTGACCATTTGTTAAATATCGATACTTCTAATTGGATACCAATTGGAATGGATGGCACTGTTAATACAGCACGAGGTTATCAGCTAGCAGATGTAAAAGCTGGTCAAAAGTTCTCTTTTAATATGACAGATGAATTAAGAGAACGATTGAAAATGGATACAAATTTAATACAAATTGAAGTAAAGTAAATTCATTTTATTATATTTTTAATTCAATGATTAAAAGACAATGGAGGGATTATTGTGAATTTAAAGGTGAATGATGTATTTCAAGCTATTGAATCTAACGATCTTGCTGCATTAGAAAAGGCTCTTATATCTAACCCATCTTTATCAAATTTAGAAAATGAGCAAGGATTAACACCACTAGGAATTGCATCGCATTTTGGAAATAAAGATGCCGTACAGATCCTATTAAATTACAATGCAGATATAAATGCCGTTTCTCATTCTAAGATAGAGTTTATTCCTTCAAATACAGCTCTTCATGCTGCAATCGCAGGAGAACGAAATGTAGAAGTCAATGAACTCCTTTTAAGGAATAAAGCGAAAACAAATATTTTTGATAGCAATGGGCATACAGCCCTACATACTGCTGCATTTCATGATAATAACTCGGACTTGATTAGTCTTCTTATTAAACATGGTGCTTCTGTTCATGCAAAGGTTGATGGTGGAAAAACGGCATTGGACATAGCGATAGAACAAGGGAATAATCAAGTTGCTGAACTATTGCGTCATTATGCTGGTTTAGCCTGACACAAAATGTCAATTTGGGTTTATTTTGAAAATCAAGGATTGGAATCTTTTATGTTAAAATAATTTAGAAGGTGATTGTGAATATTTGTATTTGAAATGGCAGGTTATAACAATATGACAAAGGATGGTACTCGGTCAAGCTTGGATAATTATGCTTTTAGGAGAGCAGTAACAAGAGATGTTGATGAAATATATCAACTTATAGAAAAGCGGATTATATGGATGGATAAAAACAATTTAAATCAGTGGAATAAAACAAATTATCTCGAATCGTATCCAAGAGACTATTTTGAAAACAAAGTTGAAGCTGGTCAACTTTACGTTATGGAAGATAAACTGACGGGTAAGGTTGTTGGTGCGGTCGTATTGCTCGAAGAAGATAAGCGATGGACTAACGATGGGTCAAAAAATTACTATATACACAACCTTGTTAGCGATACAGAGGTTCCAGGTGTTGGGATGAAAATGATCAACTTATGTGAACAGATGGCACTTGATAACGATGTCGATGCGGTTAGATTAGACTGTCAGGCTTCAAATATCAAGCTTAACGAGTATTATGAAAGACTTGGATATATGTATGTTGGTGATGTACAAGATGGAAGTTATATTGGGAACAAGCGGGAAAAGAAACTAGGTTTTGTTGCTAATGAGTGAATTAGTTTAATGTTACATATCTTGAAATACTGAAAGACCGACTCAAGTCGGTCTTTTTCTCGCTAATTACATTACTGGTGAAAGTGTCAAAATAACAGCCTATTTGAAGCATAAATGGGAAAAATTTTTAAATGAAAATGCTGTCATTCTTTTTTTCGTGACTCCACCTACTTTTTTAGTTTCTGTGTGGTAATAAATTCCATTTGTGCTTTGGATCCCTAAAATTGCTCCTTGTTTCTAAATATTAAACCACATCAATAAGACTAGTCGAAAACAGTCCAAGCTATAGAGCATTTCCTTGTAATAGGGAATACTTTTTATTTTGCCGGAAATCTAAAGTAACAATATAATATAACTGAAAACAATATTTATTTATTGTAAAACGATAAATAATGTATTAAAATCACATTAACAATAAATAAATGAGGTGCTTAATATGAATAGAGAAACACTTTTTTTAAAGTTCGTTGTTGTTCTTATGGGAATCCCCGTACTTGCTTTATGCATCTTTTTGGTTCCGGAGATAGGGAATGTTACAGCAAAATTGCTTCCTGAGTTTGCTTATACAAAATATCTCGTTACAATCGTTTTTTATGCATCGGCGGTCCCGTTTTACTTTGCTTTGTATCAGGCATTCAAACTTTTACGATATATTGATAAAAGTGAAGCTTTCTCCGAATTATCTGTAATAGCTTTAAAGAAAATCAATCGCTGTGCCATCACAATCAGTATCTTGCATCTGCTAGTCTTGCCGCTTTTCTATCTCTTTGCGGAAGTAGACGATGCCCCAGGTGTCATCTTTGTGGGATTGGTTGTTCCTTTTGCTTCTATGGTGATTGCCGTCTTTGCCGCTGTTCTTCAAAAGCTATTAAAAAATGCAATCGATATAAAATCAGAAAATGATTTAACGGTTTGAGGTGAATAACAATGGCGATTATAATTAATATTGATGTGATGCTGGCTAAAAGGAAAATGAGCGTAACAGAACTTTCCGAGCGGGTTGGAATCACAATGGCAAACCTTTCTATCTTGAAAAATGGAAAGGCAAAAGCGATTAGATTTTCAACTTTAGAGGCGATTTGTAAGGCTTTAGATTGCCAGCCTGGGGATATTTTAGAATACAAAAATGACGAAGATACTAAAGAATAATAAAATAGCATTTTTTATGATGAAAACATGAGATTGAACTGGGTGAAAAAGAAGGCTCACTTAATTTCCCTTAAATTAAAGATGTAGATGTATACAAAAAAAGTAGCTCATAAAGCTACTTTTTTTGCAATTGCTCCAATCGTACAACAGGAAACCAACCCTCGACCTCTAAAATTAATTTCCATAAAGGAGTTGGAATAAAAGCTTGATGTTGATCGGTAGTTGTTAGTTGGTGTCTAATGGTTTCTTCTTCATGTTGTTGTACTTTTTCAACCCAATAAGGATCAACCACTAATGCTCGTCCGAGTGCGATAAAGTCTGTTTTTCCTTTCTCAAATACAAGTGCTGCTTCATCTGGGGTATGAATATTTCCAACACCAATGACTGGCACACGTCCGTCAATATATTCTGCAATTAATTCTGTACGTGATTTTTCACTATTAATTCCTCTACGCGGCTTAGCCCGAGCATTCGTTGTGGCAATATGAATATAATCAATATCTGCTTTCATTAATTCATCAAGTAACTCAAATGTTTCTTTCATCGTGATTCCTGGTGTTTCGGGTTCTTCAGGTGAAAAACGATAACCTATTAAGAATGGTTTTGTTGCATGTTCTTTAATAACACGCTTCACTTCATCGATTAGTTTTATGGCAAATAAATAGCGATTTTGGAACTCATCTGTTCGTTGATTCGAATGTGGTGAAACAAACTGCTGTAGTAAATAACCTGTTGCACCGTGCAATTCGACTCCATCAAATCCGGCTTCGATTGTACGGCGTGTTGCGTCACCAAAGTACTTTATTATTTTATATACTTCTTCCGTGGTTAGTGCTCTCGGTGTCTGTTCGATATTATAAAATCCACGGTCTACAAGGGGGGCGACAGCACTTGCACTTACGGTTTCTCCAGTTGGAATAAGTCTTGGGACTGCTAAACGGCCACCATGATAAAGTTGAACAACTCCTTTAGCACCACCAGAGTGAATAACATCTGCTAATTTGGAAAGACCATCAATTATACCATCATGATCAATACCCATTTGACCATCGAAACCTTTGCCATTTTTTGAAACATATGCACAAGCTGTAATAATCGTTCCGACACCATTCGCACGTTCCTTGTAATAATTAAGTTCTTCCTGTGAAACATAGTCATTTTCATCTGCGGAAAATGTTGTCATTGGAGCCATCATGAGGCGATTTTTTACATGAACACCACTTTTAAATGTATATTCTTGAAATAATTTCTGATAGTTGTTTTTCATGGTATACCTCCGATCATCATTCGATGAATGATTTAATGTATATTGACTAAAGTTTCTATTTCTTTTGAAATGGCGTTACTGCCTGCATGTAATTTTGTGGCGAACTGTTTAATATTGCTACGAGAAATTTGATTAGCAGGTGCTGCAATTGCTAAGGCAGCTATAACCTCTTGATTGCGAAAAACAGGAACGGCGACACAGCGAATACCAACAATACGTTCCTCATCATCAAATGCATAACCGTCATCACGAATAGCCTTTAAATGATAATGAAATAGTTGTGAGTCTTGAAACGTATTTTTTGTTGCACGTTCAAGTGACAATTTATCAAATATGGAAGCTAGCAATTCTTCATCTAAATTAGCTAAGATCACTTTTCCTAAAGCGGATTGATGTAGTTTTGAACGATTTCCAATTTCTTCGTCTGCTGATTCCTGAAAGGGAGTGTGTAATACTTGCGTCATAACAAGATCGGTCCCGTCCACTTTTCCTATATAGGTACTCATCTGTAAATTTTGTGCCAGTTGGTAAATTGAACGTAATGAAGCCCAATCCATTTCTGAACGTTTTTCAAAGCTTTCGCAAAACATTTTATGATGAATAAAATATTGAGCTTGAAGTTTATAAACATATCCCATATCTTCTAGGGTAGTTAAAATCCGAAAAGCCGTAGATTTACTTAATTTCTGTTCGTCCATCACTTCTCTTAACATAATGCCTTTACGCTGTTTTACTAATTCTAAAACGAGAAGGCCCTTTTTTAATGTCGATACTTCATTCTGTGCCATTTCATCACCTCAGTCTCAGATAGTATAGATGTTTTATTTTTTGGACTCAAACTATACAGAATGAGTTTCATTATTTGAAACTTGTTCAAAGGAATTTGTGAGTCTCATTTTAAAAAACTATGATATAGCTAATCAATGTTAGGAGGCAAAAACAATGAAATATACAACATTAAAAAAATCTAATCTTGAAGCATCAGTCATTGGAGTTGGTACAAATGCAGTTGGTGGGCATAATTTATTCCAAAATTTAAGTGAGGAAGATGGAAAAGATTTTGTAAGGGAAGCATTAAACATCGGGGTGAATTTTATTGATACAGCTGATATTTATGGTCTTGGTCGTTCTGAAGAATTAGTTGGTGAAGTATTAAAAGAATTTAAACGAGATGACTTAGTGATTGCAACGAAGGGAGCGCAACATTGGTCCAGCGATGGCTCAGTAAAAACGGATAATCGTCCTGAATATTTGCGAGAAGCAGTTGAAAAGAGTTTACAAAGAATGCAATTAGACTACGTGGATTTGTATTATTTACACTTTCCAGATCAAGTAACACCGTTTGCTGAATCTATTGGAGAATTAGCCCGCTTAAAAAAAGAAGGAAAAATTCGTGCCATTGGGATTTCGAATGTTTCACTTGAGCAATTAAAAGAGGCAAACATTCATGACGAGATTTCCGTCTTGCAATCACCTTACAATATGTTAGATCGGTCAGCTGAAGCAGATTTATTACCGTATTGTATTGAAAATAATATTTCCTTTATTCCATATGGCCCGTTAGCATTTGGTTTGCTTGGTGGTGGTTTCACAAAAGACTCTAAATTGGATACACAAGATTGGCGCAATTCAGTTCCATTATTCCAAGGTGACCAATTCCAACAAATACTTAAAACAGTGGACAAATTAAAAGAAATCGCTACGCAAAAAGAAACAACTCTTCCTAACTTAGCGCTAGCTTGGTTACTCTCTCAGGAGGGTGTTGACTCAGTCATTCCAGGAGGTAAACGAAAAGAACGCATCCGTGAAAACGTTCAAGCAAGCGAAATTAGTTTTTCTAAGGAAGAGGTAAACATTATTAACGATATTCTAAATAACAACTGAGTCTTTACAATGCAGTTGTCCGAAAGTCATTGAAAGCGCAATTCTCTAGCATGAATTGCGTTTTTCCTCTTTACTCCATATTGAATATGGTAAAATCCTAATGTAGGGGGTGGGGAATAATGGATAGAATAAAAATTCATCCACTGATACTATTTAGTCTTTTTATTAATGCTATTGCAATGGGAATGTTTGCTTTTCAAAATTATTAAGAAAATGATATAGGTTATACCGTTACATTTATGTTTCTATGTCTATTTTTAATTGGTCTTATCATTTATGGATTAATTAGAAATAGTAATATAGACCAACAAATAGAAGAAAAAAAGGGGGACTTATTTAACTAACCTCAAGCCCTTCCCTTCATGAATCTCTTGAATACCTTCTTCACAAACTCCATATGAACGCCAGGAACAAGTTTCACACACAATTTGAATATCGGAAGGGATGACATACTTTCGAATGCACGACTCAATCTCCTCCCAACTCAAAATTTGCCCGATTTTAAGCCCCATTTTCTCTAGAATAGCGGCATCTCTATCATAAATATGATCGTCTTGGCAGTGGTATTTCCCTGAGTTTGGGTATTTTTCACACAGCTGATCAGGTCCCTTTATTAGCTGAATTAACGTCTTGGGGTTATTTCTCAACGTTTGATGCAAATGCGTCATATTTTCCACGTATTCTTCGGAATAACCCATACCCCGATAGCCCAGAAGGCAAAAAAGATGATGACCTCGCAGTTTATACATAACTCTCCCCCATATACAAGTTCAACAAAATTGAAGTGTTAACTAAAAGGGATTACTAGTTAACACATATCAATCATCATAACATATCAAACCTAATTTAATGGGAACTTTTTTGTTTCACGAACGGTTCTTGAATGAAATTTGAAAGAGATAAAGAAAACCTTTTTAAACATCACTGGATATTAAACTACGTTTCAGACCTTTCAATTGTTCTGCTGTATTCTTTTTTCATCATGACCTTTTTAAAATCTATCTTTGTTGTTAAGATTCCGATTAAGACAAGAAAGGCACCTATGTATCCTTTTTCCGAGAGAACTTCACCGGCGAAAATAAAAGCAAATAAAGCTGCGAATACGGGTTCCAAGGAAAATATGAGACCTGTATGTGTGGGCGTCGTATATTGTTGGGCTGTAGTTTGGCCGATAAAACCAATCGCACTGCAAAAAATACTTAATGCCAAAATAGATATCCATGATTCTGTCGTGTTAGGAAGATGCGGATTTTCGAAAAATAAAGATAGCAGCAGCCCCCATGCCCCGGTAAAACCAAGTTGTAATATTCCCAGAGAAATAGAATCTACATTCTTCGTCAATTTATCCGTCACAATGATGTAAATGGCATAAAACAAAGCCCCTAAAATGATGAGAAAATCCCCAGAGCTAATGCTAAATCCATCATTTAAAGTTAAAAGGGCGATACCTACTATTGCGAAGACGACACCGATTACCACCCGTTTTTCAGTTTTTTGTCTAAAAAAGATGGCTAATAACAATGGAACAAATACAACCGCAAGACTAAATAAAAATCCAGCATTTGAGACGGACGTGGATTTTACCCCAATCGTGACAACAGAAATGGCCGAGAACAAGATGGTCCCTAATAAAAATCCATATTTAATCGTCTGAAAATCAATGTGCATAAGGCGTTTATAGAATACGAGCCCTGCTAAAACAAAAGCTATACCGAAGCGTAAGGCGATCAAGTTAAATCCTTGAATAGATTCAAGACCCATCTTCATGAATAAATAAGAGGATCCCCAAAATAATGTGACCACAAGCATCGTGAAATCTGCCTTTAATTGAGTATTCATCCCCATCCTTTTTACTTTAGCAACAGCTGTACTCCCATTCATTTTTCATCATCACCTATCCCGTCTTGAATTGATTATTTTACATTATAAATGTAGAATTTAAATTAGAAAAATGAATGTTTTTAAAGTAATACATGAATTAATTTCATGAAAAGGGAGTGATCAAATTGTCTCTTGCAAAATTTGAGATTTTTAATAGCGTTGTAGAATTAGGAAGCCTCACGAAAGCGGGGGAAGCACTCGGTTTAACACAATCTGCTGTTAGTCATGCCATTTCTAGTCTTGAAACGGAGTGGGGATTTTCCATTCTCAATCGCGGACGCTCAGGAATCCATTTGACGAGCAATGGAGAGCGCATTTTAACATACATCCGTGAAATTTTAAAATGGAACGAAGAAATGATTCAAGAAATAGCTAATATCAATGGAATGGAAATCGGTACAGTTCGGATTGGCACTTTTTCAAGTGTGTCCATTCACTGGTTGCCTGAAATCATGAAAGTGTTTAATGAGCGGCATCCTTCTATCGAAATTAAGCTGCTGGAAGGAGATTATGATGATATAGAGCATTGGATATCAACAGGTATGGTTGACTTTGGATTTGTGTCCTTGCCCACTGTGCAACAGTTTGAAATGACACCCTTAAAAAAAGATAGAATGCTCTGCATCGTCTCAGACCAACATCCTCTCGCTGAACAAAATGAGATTTGTTTTGACATGATCAAGGATGATCCTCTAATCAAATCGAAAAAAGGAAGCGATAACGATCTAACCCGAATGTTAAAAGAAAATAATGTTACGCCTAATATTAAATTTGAACTTACAGATGACCAAGCCATTATTTCAATGGTTGGAAATGGAATGGGAATCAGTATACTTCCTCAAATGGTATTACACCGTGTCCCAACTAACGTGCGGATTCTCCAATTAGCAGGAGAACATTATCGGACAATTGGTATTGCTGCTACATCTTTTAAAACCCTTGCCCCAGCTACAAAAAAGTTTATTGAATACTTGAATTCGTGGTTAATTGAGCCTGCACGCTCCCATCAGATTTGAATGGCTAGTACGTCATAATCGAAGACCTTTCGTAAAATAACTAGGGAGCCATCGTGATTATGTTAGGAACTTTTTTATTAAAAGACGCTTGTAAATGCATATTTAAAATTACAAATATGCCCATTTGAATGTTAAAATATAGGTAAATCATTTGTGGATGTGGGAAAAGTGATTTTTTCTTTATCCAAACATGCCAAAAAGCAAAAGAAATATCGAGGTAATAGAAGAGCATTCATTAACTGAGATACTTTAAAAGAGCTATGGAGGATCCATATGAAAGTTCGACTGTCTAATTTTAGTAAAAAGTGGGCTCTAATGTTTCAAACTGAGGCTGAAATGCTGAAAACATTTTTTGGCGATGAGATCATAAGAATAGAACATTTTGGGAGTACGTCAGTTCAAGGCATGAAGGCAAAACCTGTCATAGATATGATGTGTATTGTTAAAGACATAGAGAAGATCGATTTGTTCAATTGTAAAATGGGCACTCTTGGTTATGATATAGCGGGGGAGTGGGGCATTGCCGGTAGAAGGTTATTTCGAAAAGGCGGTGAAAACAGAACCCATCATATTCATTTTTATCAATATGATAACGCTCAAATTGATAGGCACTTAATTTTTCGGGATTATCTTCGGTCCCATCCGGATGAAGCAGCAAATTATAGCCGCTTTAAAGAAGAGCTGGCCGAGCGGTTCGATAACTCAAGTGAATATAGTCAAGCCAAAAAAGATTTCGTGAAGGAAATGGAACAGAAAGCACTTCTCTGGTTTAAAGGGCTTCGGAGGAAATAACAATCATATTAATTGTTCATTAATGAAGTATTTGAAGGAATTTATACTAAAATAACGAATTAATTAAAATAGAACACTTAGCATTTTAATAACAATATGTAAGGAGCTAAACGATGACGGAAAGTACAAAAAAAGAAATCTTTTCTTGGATAAAATCACTTGCATTTGCATTCATCATTGCTTTTATATGTAGGGAATTCTTATTCTCACCTACAACTGTTTTCGGGGAATCCATGGCACCTACTTTTCAAGATCAAGAAAAGGTTGTAGTTAGTAAAACGACTGGCATTCAACGGTTTGATGTGATTGTATTCAATGCCCCTGATGTGGAAGACAAAAAATATATTAAGAGAGTAATAGGACTTCCAGGTGATCGCATCGAGATGAAAGACGATGTTCTTTACATTAATGGAAAAGCATTTGAAGAATCTTATTTAAAGGAAAATAAAGCGGATAATCCGTTTAATAAGCTGACAGGTGACTTTAAATTGCAAGAAGTGCCAAAAGATTATTTATTTGTAATGGGAGACAATCGTTTAAATAGTAAGGACAGCAGGCACTTTGGCTTTATTCCAAATGAATCAATCATTGGAGAAGTGAAATTTCGATTTTATCCTTTTCAGGCAATAGGCATACCAAAATAATGCAGCGGTTGAATATAAAGCAGAGCGTTTCTACAAAAGGTAGGGGCGCTTTTTTATAATAGGCTGAAGTGGAGAGTTAGGAATTCTCTCCACTAACGGGTCAAGTTGCTATTCAGTAAACGAAGCGGGGGATCCTGTTGAAGTATGCTCATTAACCCAGTCAAGAGAGACTTTTGAAACATCTTGCCAGTCTGATATTTGTGATTTATGCTGCTCCACCCAACTCATACAATATTGGGGATCTATACTATGTTCTAGGCATTGTTCTAAGAATAATTGGATGGTTGACTCCGTACAGTTTTGCCATGTTCCGCAAGTGTTATGAAAAATATTTTCCATTTTCGTTTGTATAGAAAAATCATTTGTACTAGACATTGCTGCTCCTCCTTTTGATAAAAAACAAATGTCAATTGTAGTACTCCCACATTCAGTTTTTCCAAAAGGAAATAATTTATGAATTCATAAATTAAAAATGAATCATTTGAGAATTTTGCAAAACCGGCGTGATAGGTCAGTGAAGGGATCGGCTTTAAAAATAACACTGAGAAAAATTTAAGAGAAAAGTAAATAAAGATATAAGGAGCCTAAATTGAATAAAAAGAAAAAATTGATAGTTGTAAGTATTTCTTTTTTTTATTGGTTGTAATCAAATTAATTTTGCCAACATGGACACCAGATATAAAAGGAACTAATAGTATTAGCACATTACAGCAGATAGAAATAAATGGGACTAAATTAGAAGTCATGATTAGAGGGAATAACAGAGCAAACCCGATTATCATATTTGTTCATGGTGGTCCAGGCTGTTCGGAGATTCCTTATGTAAGGAAGTACCAAGATTTACTCGAAAAGAATTTTACAATTGTTCATTATGATCAGCGAGGAAGTGGAAAATCCTATCACTTTTTTGAGGATTATTCGAATTTAACATCAGATTTGCATGTGGATGATCTCTTGGAATTGACGAATTATATCACAGAAAGGTTGGGCCAAGAAAAGGTACTATTAATTGGTCATTCATTTGGAACCTATATAGGAATGAAAGCTGCAAGCAAAGCACCTGACAAATTTTCAGCGTACATTGGAATTGGACAGGTGGCGGATATAGTTCAAAGTGAATTTGATAGTTTAACATATACAATAAATCAGGCAAAGTTAGCTGGAAACATGGGTGACGTAAAAAAACTTGAGAACCTTAAAAGCTCAGTTGAAAATGGGGAAGAGCTTACACCGAGGAATTTAGTTCGAAAATATGGTGGAGCAGCAAGGTTGATTAATGATAATTTGGATTACTATTTAGGATTCCTATTCGGTCCCGAATATAATTTACTCGATGTAATTCGGTTTGTAAAAGGAGTTTCGCTCTCACAGGGTATTTTAATACGTGAGGAAATACAACAAAATATTACAAGTATGATAGATCATTTAGAAGTACCTTGTTTTTTTGTTATGGGTCAATATGATTATATGACCTCAGTAAATGCTGCAAATGCATACTTTTCCAAAATTGAAGCACCAATTAAGGAGTTTATTATTTTTGATGAATCTGCACATTATCCACAGTTTGAGCAAAAAGAATTATTTGCAAATTGGTTAAATGAAACTTGGAGGGAACTTGAAAAAAAATAATGGAGTCCCCGTGCTTGTTTATACAGTTTTTCTTAATTTACTTTTAGTCCATAGGCAAACTCAAAAGGTTGTAAAGAAGCAGAACGTTGAGTAGAAGCTAGAATAGAAGTATATTAAGAATTAAAGCAACGGCCAATCTCTTTGATGATTGACCGCTGCTTTTTATGCAAGTTTTTTATACATAATAATATGCGGACCAATAGGGGGATAATCAAAAACTTCACCATGTATGTGAAAGCCTAATCTATTATAATACTCTTCTACAGAGGTTCTGGCATTGCACCATATAAGGTCAAACCCCTGAGCTTTAATTAAATTTTCGGTATAGGCAACAATTAATCTCCCAGCTCCTAGCTTTCTATACTCTTCTAATGTCGCCATTCCTCGTAAGCGATATTGCATTTCATTAGAAAAATCAGGATTCCTTTCGACACAAAAGGACGCAATACTTATTAATTTGCCTTGAGAAAATGCACCAACATGAAGCGCCCCAGGCTCATGGTCTGTATCATATTTGCAGTCCTCAATTGTTTGGTGAGGACGCAGAACAGTATGTCTAAGACTATAAGTCATTTCCGGCGTAATTCTTCTAACCTCTAACATTTTATCCTCCGATCTTTTTAAAAGTATAAATAAATAATTCTTTAATCGTTCTATTAATCCTGCTTCTTATTAAATGGGAACTGCATGGCAGAGTCGTGGAAGAGATAGAAAAAGTGTTTAAAAATAACTACTATATGAAGCTGACATTGAAAAATACGAATGGGGGATTCAGGGGAGGAAGAATGCCAATCCAGATGGATATTTTCTAAGGATTACTTTTAAAGTTTGAATAAATACTAGAACAAAAAGACTCCCTCGCCGTCTCAAATATTATGCTAAAGAGTGGTTTGGCAACCAACCTCAACAGCATGACGGCAAAGGGCAAGGGGAAGTTATATTTCCGTTTTTAAAATCTGATCAATAATTTTCTTCTCCAATTTCGCTAAGCATGGAGCGGAAAAGTCTCTTGGACGCGGGGCAGTATTTTTTATATCTAACGTGATTTCTCCATCCTCAATGAGGAGGATTCGATCAGCGATTTTTACAGCTTCTCGAACATCATGTGTTACGAGTAAGGAAGTATAGCCTTGATTCAGCCAAAGGTCTTCAATCAAATTTTGCATTTCCATTCTTGTTAACGCATCCAAGGCACTTAAAGGTTCATCTAGTAATAATAGAGAGGGCTTATGCACCAATGCTCTGGCAAGTGCAACCCGCTGCTTTTGACCGCCGGAAAGAGTGGATGGCCATTCGTCTTTGAAAGATAATAACCTGACAGCATCTAAAGTTTGTTCTGCTTTTTCTTTCCAATTTCCTTTTAATCCAAGACCGACATTATTTATCACACTTTTCCATGGCAGAAGGCGAGAATCCTGATACATCATGGTGGCACTAGACTTCGATTCTTTAACAGGCGTATCGTTAAAATAAATTTGACCTGATGTAGGTTCCTCTAACCCTGCAATCAGCCGCAGAAGCGTACTTTTACCACTGCCGCTTTTACCGACAATGGCAACAAATTGTCCCGCCTCAATTTCTAGTGACACATTATTTAAAACTGTTTTTTCTCCAAAACTTTTTTCGATATTTTTCAAGCTTATATGAACGGCATGATTATTCTTATTTAAAGTCTCCCTAATTACGGGCTCATGCATAGCCATTACTTAATCCCTCCAACCATTAACGAACATAGCTTTTATGCCAACGGAGGGCTTTCCTTTCTCCCCAGCGAGCGAGCATATCTGCCAATTTTCCAAATAATGCATATAAAATAATCGTAATGATGATAATATCTGATTGCATAAACTGTTGCGCTGTCATAGCCAAATAACCAACCCCTCTTGTGGTAGCGATCGTTTCAGCAATGATTAATGTTAGCCACATAACACCGAGAGAGTATCGCAAGCCTACAAAAATGGATGGAAGGGCCCCCGGAAACAATACGTTTTTAAATAAATCCCATCCTTTTAATCCATACATTCTGCCCATTTCGATCAATCCTGCATCAAGATTTCTGATTCCATGAAGAGTATTAATATAGACTGGAAACATGACCCCGATGGATACGAGAAATATTTTTGCACCTTCGTCAATGCCAAACCAAAGAATGACAAGAGGGACCAAAGCAAGATTAGGAATATTTCGTATCATTTGTAAGGAAGTATCGGTTAACTGGAAGGTGAGTTCAGATAATCCGTTTGATATTCCTAAAACAAATCCGATTCCTCCTCCGATCAATAAGCCAATAAGGGCCCGTGTTAAACTGACCTGCATATGGTAGAAGAGTTCTCCAGAAATAATTAAGTTATAGGCGCTAGTTAGAACTGTAAGTGGGGAAGGCACCAGCTGGGTAGAAACGATCCCAGTCTTTGAGAAAAAATGCCATCCAATCAAAACCAAAAAGGGAATAACCCATGGCAATAGACTCTTTGATAACTTTGCTTTCATGACATTTTCCTTTCCGCAAAATAAGCACGAACAGAATACTACTTACCTACATTTTGGGATACATCGATTTTTTCTGGTATTAACCCAATTTCATGATAAACCTCTGCTTGCTTTTGCTGTGCATCAATGATTTCTTGATTGATCTTTTCTGCATTATAATTTCTGCGAGCGGTAGCTCTGTCGATGATTTCTTCCTCTATTCCCAACATTTTAGATACAAGTGTAACAACCTCTGGCTTATTAGAATTTGCCCACTCATCCGATTCATCTATGGCTTCGAGAATTACACTAACTAATTCAGGATATTCTTCATTAAATTTAATGTTTGCCACATAAAAGGTTCTGTTCGGATAGCCATAATCTTTTCCTTCGGTTAAATTGATTGTATCAAGCTGAATTTCTGTTCCGGCTAAGAACGGATCATAGGTTGCGAAAGCATCTAATTTTTTTGTTTCAAATGCAGTACGCCCTTGAGCTGCATCCGATAAATAAACCCACTCAACATCATCAAGGCTAATCCCAGCTTCTTTTAATGCTAAAATGGTTAAGTAATGATGATTGCCGCCTTTACTTACCCCAATCCTTTTTCCTTTTAAATCGGCGATTGACTTTATTTCTGAATCTTTATGGACAAGTACTCCTACTCCTTCTGGGTTAGGCAAGTCTGCTCCTACATAAACAAAGGGTTTATTCCCCGCCTGTGCAAAAATGGTAGACCCGTCTGAGGCATGACCGAAATCGATATTTCCTGTAAAAAGAGCTTCTAACAAGGGCCCTCCGCCGTTAAATTCTTTCCACTCTATTTCATAGCCATTTTCTTTTAGTTTTTTCTCTAAAAATCCGCTTTCCTTTAAAATATTTAAGGTATTTCCCTTTTGATATCCAAGTCGAATGACTTTGCCTGTTTTCTCACTGTTTTGATCTTTGGTTTCTCCTGTTGTTGTCCCAGTACTTGCTGATCCACAAGCGGTTAACATTAGCAATGATCCGAAAATAATCGCTAATAGGCTGAAGTTTTTCTTTCTGGTGTTCATTCTCATACTCTCCTTTAATTCATTAATGAATTACTAGTTTAATCCGATAAATTTTATCGGGTTAGTAAAGTTTAGTTGTATTGTAATGGATATATTTAGAAAATTCAACACCCCTTTTTAACTATTTTAAAAAAGGAATTCAATCTAAGGTCACGAATAATTTGTAATAGTTGCTTTTCGGAAAGCTTAATAACTATATGAAATTGGAGTGGTTTAATTGAAGAAAATTTATTTGATCCGTCATTGTGAAGCAGAAGGGCAGCCGCCTGAATCAAAACTAACAGTTAATGGTTTGAAACAAGTGTTAGATTTATCTGAGTTTTTTTCCGAAATGAAAATCAATCGAATAATTTCAAGCCCATATAAACGTGCGATTGACTCTATAGAACCGCTTGCCAAGCAATTAAAAATAGAGATTGAGCTTGATAGAAAATTGACAGAACGTATACTAAGCACCAAAAATCTTCCTGATTGGCTAGAAAAACTAAGAACAACCTTTGATAATATGGAACTGAAATTTGAAGGCGGCGAGTCTAGCCAAGCTGCTACGGAACGAATCCTTGAAGTGGCAGAAGAAATTTTTAACGGTGAAAAAGAAAATACGATCGTTGTGACACATGGGAATTTAATGTCTTTGCTTTTAAAGTATTATAAGAACGATTTCGGCTTCGAGGATTGGAAAAATCTTAGTAATCCTGATGTATTTCTCTTGAAATATGAAAATAACGAAGTCACGTTTGAGCGGGTATGGAAGTAAAGGGGCAAAAAAAAACTATGCTCCGGCAATCTCCTTAGCCTTTTCTTAATTGGGGCTTATTGGTGGTTAAGAAGACTGCTATCCACGAAAAATGAATTGATACCAACTGTTCGTATTGAATAGAAAGGGGAGTGGTGTACGATCCACCAACCCTAGAGAGTATCGGAAAAACATGTTCTTAAAGTTAAAAAGCGAATAAAAGAAGACAGAATAGGTTCCGGTTTCCTCCGATACGCATAGTAATTTAAGCATGGTTGTAAAGGTTTTAAAACTCATGAAGAAGAATTATCTTATAAACGAAATGAAGGGATGAGTGACAATGGCTATGGAGAAAACAGCCATGATTTTGGCTAAATCATTAAAAGAAGTAGGTATTGATTATGCATTCGGCATTCCTGGAGGGGAAGTTCTTGAAATCCTAGAGGCTTTTCGGAAGGTAGGAATTCAATTTATATTATCAAAACATGAGATGGGGGCCGGGTTCATGGCGGATGCCTATTATCAATTAACGGGAAAACCGGGCGTGCTGATTTCCACCCTTGGACCGGGTCTAACGAATACGGTCACACCAGTAGCCAATGCCTTTTTGGACCGTTCCGCTATGATTGTCATCACAGGGGAGGTAAGCACTAATTTAACGGGTGCATACACGCATCAGATCCTTGAGCAGCAAGACATACTTAAACCGATTACCAAGTGGTCAACAACATTGGCAAATGGTTCAGCAAGTCAGGCCATTTGGAAGGCTATTGAAATTTCAACATCAGGAGTGCCAGGACCTGTACATATCAATGTGCCTACAAACATTGCCGGGATCGAACAGAAATATGTATCAAAAAAGCGGAAGGTGGCATTTCCAGTTGATCCCTCCAGGGAAGCGGTGGATGCGTTTATGAACTGTCTTGTTGAGGCGAAAAAACCCGTTCTTCTTGCCGGGGTAAACATTCGGAAGGAAGAGGCATCAAGCATCAGGGAGTTTTGTGAAAAATGGCGCATTCCGGTAATCACAACGTATAAGGCAAAGGGGGTCATTCCCGAATATGATGCGATTAGTTTCGGGGGGACAGGGCTAAGCCCTTCGGTGGATAATCAGCATTTTCAATTATTGCGGGAACAAGCTGACCTGATTTTGACGGTAGGATTTGATCCTGTTGAATTACGGAGCGATTGGAATCTATCTTGGGAGACCAAAACAATCAATGTCGATACGATTCCTAACCAATATCAATTGATCCCAGTGGATATGGAGTATGTTGGCGAAATTGGCAGGTTCTTTATTAAATTGAATGAAGCACAGCAAACAGTACAAAGTAAATGGTCGGATGAAGAACTGTTTGCTTACAAGGACGCCATTAAAGATAGAGTGAAACCGAAAGAGGCAGTCGGACTTAGCCCTTATGATGTGGTGTCTGAAACAAGGAAACTAATGCCAGAGGATGCTATTGCCATTGTGGATACAGGCAGCCATCGAATTATGCTAAACCACGTATGGGAATGTTATCATCCAAAGGAACTTTTGCAATCCAATGGGTTAGGGACAATGGCATATGCCCTGCCAGCAGCCATCGGGGCTCAGCTTACGCATCCTGACCGAAAAGTAGTTGCCTTTATGGGGGATGCTGGATTAGATATGATTACGGGAGAATTGGCCCTTTTAAATCAATATCAACTTCCAGTTACACTCGTCGATTTCCGGGATAATATGTTGAGTTTAATTCGTTTAAAGCAGCAGCGAATGGGTTATGAAAGTACGGGAGTCGAATTTATCGCTCCTGCCTATGATCAATTGGCAAAAGCCTATGGCGGTATAGGCGTCGTTGTAGAAAATGTTAATGAATTACGTGAGGCGGTTAAAATCTCACAACAGAGTGAACGATTCACTTTAATTGAAGCTAGGATTAATCCTAGTGAATACCATGATCAAATGTAAGGTTATTATATTCCATCCATAATCCTAGAGGACAAGATTCCAAAAAGAGAAACTCTCATAAACTATATTAAACACGTGACGCAGTTCTATATATATTTTAATAGATCCAAAATAGTGCCCTTTTCTGTAGTAACGAAAAAAGTCCAATTTCTCCCTTTTAATACGAAGAAATTGGGCTATTTCTATTGTTAGCTATTAAATCTTTTATTATGTTTAACATGTTTAGATTTAGGGTTACTAAAGAACATTAAAGAACCTGCAACTACTACGCTTCCTATAAGAGCCTCCCCTGGAAATGCATAATCTGCCATCCATTTAAGCTCTTTTAGTCCAAGTGTTGCTTGAGGGGAGACCATCATCCAAATTCCGATTGCAAAAAGAATATAACCTAAAACCTTCATTTTATTATTCCCCCTTTGAAATTAGGATGACTTTCTAGATTGATTTATAGATAGAGTAGGTACTGTATTCATAGGTGCAAATCGATCTTGTACCATTGCTCCAATTAGACCATCATCTGTCGTATTGACTGCAGTACAAATCATAGGGATAAAGCCAGAGTACATGGTAATAAAGGTTGTGATAAATAACGCTGGATCTGGAACTTGTAGAATGGTAGCTATAACAGGAGACATGAAAAATCCCGCCCCCCC
>NZ_JBALNX010000024.1:1172-1431 GCF_036962035.1 Bacillus sp. JJ1773 | reverse complement strand
GGGAACACCCGGTGATTCTAAGCCCAAAATCCACATTGGTAACACTAATAATAAAATTTCAGATAAGGAAAGTGGGATATCCATCATGGCACAGGTCGTTACAGTCACAATTAATACAGCCATTGTAGAAGTACTTTTATTTAATACTGTGCCAAACACAACGGATGTCTCAGCGAATTCTGGTTTTAATTCTAAATCTCTTTCAGCTGAAATAATGTTAACCGCCAGTGTATCATAAGACCCTCCGGTCCCAAAACCT
>NZ_JBALNX010000024.1:0-1133 GCF_036962035.1 Bacillus sp. JJ1773 | reverse complement strand
TTGAATAAACTGTAAAGTAATATTTCCATATTTGCGACCATGTTCTTTTGGAGATAATCTTTGTTAATACAATGATCAGGAGTGTCCATGTTGTAGCTAAAATAAATACCCAAAGGACGGTTTTACCATAATAGGCAACTCCTTCAGTCCCAAACTTTAACGGAATGTTTATTGCTAAACATCCAATCATGATTGGATAATACCAAAGCAGCCACTTAAATGCTTTTAAAATATAATCGCTAATAACCATAATATTTCTTGCAATTGGCTCGAATTTTTTGTTAGTCGCGACTATCCATCCAATCAGTACGGAGGCTATTAAAATCTGCAATAATGGTTGCTGGGTGATAATTGTTTTAAATGTACCTAATATACTCATTATAAATGTAGAGAATCCCGCTACTTCCGCACTTTCTGTGGTAAAATCCAGACCTGCAACTAAAAAAATAAAAAGTGCAGCATATCCTACAGCTACTAATCCTAAAACTAGGTATGACGCAAAGATTCTCCCAAACAATTGGCCAGCCTTATCTTTATGTACCATAATTAACTTTACTGCTGCTCCTGCTAGTAAAAAAAAGATAATAGCTGTAGCAAATGTTACGATGCCTTTAGGAAAATACTGCCCGCTTAGAGCAAGACCATGTACCACGGGATTGTCAGGTACAAATAAACCAAGTGAAAATCCAATTGCTAGAGTACTGAAAACCCAAAACGGATACGGAACCCTTTTAAAAAAATTTTGTTCATTCTTTTTAATTGTCATAGAAACCTCTCCTTTACGAGGATAAAGAAGGTTATACACTATGTCTGATTACCCCGTTTTTAATGGTTTTGTAAATTCAAATGCCTTTACCTCTAAATACATAAAAAAGTACTCCTGAACTTTCTTCAATCCTGTACCACATTTATTTCTTTTATTTTTTGCAGTTAGAATAAAACCTCCTCGTTTTTAATGTAAACCTTTGCAAACCTCAGTGGCTGAGACACCCATCCACTCTTCTTTTATTTATTATATTTAAATTTTCAAAAAAATCAATATATTAATTGTCTTTTGAGCATAAAGTAGCAATACACTTTGATTATAATCATAGAGGCGAATTGTTGTTTATATATAAAAAATAATATACAGA
>NZ_JBALNX010000023.1:0-2562 GCF_036962035.1 Bacillus sp. JJ1773 | reverse complement strand
ATATAGAATCGACATAATTTGAAGAAATTTGCAAAAAATAACTGTTGGAGGTGAATGTAGTGGCAAAAAGGAAATCTAATCATATTGTTCCAGGGATGAATGCGGCAAAAGGGCAAGGAATGGGTGCAGGGTATAATGAAGAATTTTCAAATGAGCCTTTATCAGAGATGCAGAAGCAAAATAATAAAAAGCGAAAGAAAAATAAATAAAGGAAGTTTTAAATACAGCGGAGGATCTATCTGGATTAATCGGCGAAAATCGAAAAAGGAAGCGAATCTCTTATCGCTTCCTTTATCAGCTATTTAATTGACATCCTATATTAATGGTATTGATTTACTTCATTAACGATTGTGCTTAAGTCCTGCTGGAATTTCTCTAACTGCATTCTCTGCGTTTCAGATGCAACCTCGAGTGCATTTTCAATTTGTTCGTAAGCTTCGTTTACTTCTTGTTTTAGATGCTTAAGCTGATGACCGTAATTGGCAGAATCCCTAACAATTTCATAATAAAGCTCCTGCGCATCCTCCATTCCCTGCTGTGCAGCCTGAAATGCTTGCTGTTTATTCTTATTATATGGCATCCCCTGTTTCACTCCTTTATTTAAATAAATTATCAAATTCGCCTTGGCGTATTTGCGCCCAGATTTTTATCGAGCAACACTCGATAAAAATCTGAGGCATCCGCCGGAGGCAACTTAATTCAGCCAGGCTTGAATCCTCACTGAATTAGATACCCATTTGGATTCAGCTTCATCCATAAAGGTGAAAACTTATGCTGAATAAAGTTAAATTGTGCAGTCATCAAAAAAAATATTCTGTATAATTTTTCGGCTTCCTTCCATGCTATTTGTTAGGAGGGATGTTTAAATGAATAAGAACGATAGTAAGGATATGCGAAAAAATGCACCTAAAGGAGATAATTCCGGACAGCCCGAACCGTTAAGCGGATCAAAAAAGGTGAAAAACAGAAATCATACGAGACAAAAAAACAATTCCAGCCATGATATGTAAAAAAAAAGCGTTCCCCAAGTTTTTTTGGAGAACGCTTTTTGTAAAGGCTTATAGGGCCTGAAGTGCTTCTAATATATAAGCTTCTTCATCCGCTGAAACGGTTCTTAAATCAATTAATACTTCTTCTTTCTGAATACGCACAACTATGGCGGGAGAGAATTCTGTTCTTAATTTTTTAGCAAGCTGCTCTGCTTCCCATTTTTTATGCTTAATGACAGAAACAAATGAAGGAAGACTAACCTCTGGCATCGTCCCTCCCCCTATTTGTGCAAAACTTTCCATAATAGAAAGGGTATATTGATCAGAAGAGCTTAACAATTTTTTAATAAAGGCCTCTGTCCTTACCTTAAGATCATCTTGTGATACTAAAATATCTCTAATAACAGGGATATTTTTTAACCCCTTATCCCCTTTAACATAATCCAGCAATGTCCCCTCGAGAGCTGCAAGAGTCATTTTATCCACCCTCAAAACACGAGAAAGCTGGTGTTTTTTTATTAGGCTAATTAACTCTTTCTTACCGGCAATAATTCCAGCTTGCGGACCTCCTAATAGCTTATCTCCGCTAAAGGAAACTATATCTGCCCCCTGCTTAATTACATCTTTCACAACAGGTTCCTCACCGATACCATGTTTTTGAAAATCGTAGAGAGCCCCGCTTCCCAAATCCTCATAAAAAATGATGTTTTTTTCCCTGGAGAGCTTTGCTAATTCTTCTGTTCCAACTGCTTTTGTAAACCCGATTACTTTAAAATTACTAGTATGTACTTTTAATATCATCGCTGTTTGTTCAGTAATCGCATTTTCATAGTCAGCAAGATGTGTTTTATTGGTTGTTCCAATTTCAACAAGCTCAGCCCCGCTTTCTCCCATAATGGAGGAGATTCTGAAGGATCCGCCTATTTCAACGAGCTGACCGCGTGATACGACTACTTCCTTATTTTTTGCTAAAGCCTTCAATATCAAATAAACAGCAGCGGCATTATTATTTACAACCATCGCCGCTTCTGCACCCGTTAGCTCCTTAATCAGCGCTTCTACATGACTATGTCTGGAGCCGCGCTTTCCTTCCTCCAATTGATACTCTAAATTGGAATAATGAAGGGCTATTTCAAGCATGTGCTGGGCGGCGTGATCACTTAATCGTGCTCTGCCAAGATTTGTGTGAAGGATTGTCCCTGTCGCATTAATCACACGCTTTAATGTGTAATTTAGTTGTTTATGCAGGGCAGCCTCTAGCCTATTAAAAATCTCATCGATGAAATCCTTGCTGCCAGGTACTGCGCCAAACCATTTATTTAAAGTCAATTCTTCTCGAACTTCAGAAAGTACAATTTTAAGCTGATTTGTCATATGTATAAAATCAATCCCGTGAGTTTCTGCCAACAGATTAAAACGATTATCTTTTTGCAGCTCATGCACAGGGGGAATATTTCTTAGCAACTGTTTCACAGCTTTCACTCCAATCTTCATTAAACTATTATATCATTATTTACTAGCAAAATTCTCCATCCTATTAGCAATGAAAATAGAGTTAGTTTACATAATAATA
>NZ_JBALNX010000022.1:0-90577 GCF_036962035.1 Bacillus sp. JJ1773 | reverse complement strand
GACGTTGCCACAGGACGTGGCGTTTTCAGTCTGTGTTCCTACAATCGGGCCTTTACGGGCTGTTGATCTACACATTTTACTCCACTTCTTGAAATGGGGATCTTACAGCCCGTTAATCTGCGATAAACTTTTTGTCCAAAAGCAACAAAAGAACAATCAAATAATTGTATTACACTAACATTGTAGATAGTTGTCACAGAATTGTAGAATTTAAAGTAATAGAAGAAATACCCATTATGCGGGGATTTAATGCAATTTCGGAGGTGTTTATATAAGTGGAAGCATTAACAAGGGACTTTTTCTTATTTCTTTCAAAGAACGATCTTCTTACTAAAATCGCTCAAAAAAGAGGAGGAAAGTTTGCACAAGGTAAACTGATTGGCGGACTAGATTTTCCAAGCTCAATTGAATTTATCAGAAAATTAAATAATCAAGGATTATCTGTAACAGTCGACCATTTAGGAGAATTCGTTAATTCAGTTGAGATTGCAAACGAACGTACGGAAGAATGTATTCGTACCATCGAAATGATTAGCAAGGAAAAGCTGGATTCTCAAGTATCTCTGAAAACGACCTCATTAGGACTTGATATTGATCGTGATTTAGTTATGAAGAATATGACTAAAATTCTCGATACAGCTGAAAAGCATCAAATCATGGTGACCATCGACATGGAAGATGTGCCTCGCTGCCAGGCTACGATTGATATTTTCAAACAGTTAAGAGAAAAATACAGCTGTGTCAGCACGGTTCTTCAAGCTTACCTCTACCGTACTGAGCAGGACTTGAAAGATCTTAGCGTCTATCAGCCATTCCTGCGTCTTGTAAAAGGTGCTTATAAAGAATCGGCAGATGTTGCCTATCCTGATAAGAAAGACGTGGATGAAAATTATAAAAAGCTCATTAAGCAAAGCTTATTAAGCGGCAATTATACAGCGATTGCTTCTCATGATGATCAAATCATCGAGTATACGATAAATCTTGCCAAAGAGCATAACATCCCAAATGATCTTTTTGAATTCCAAATGCTTTACGGAATGAGAAATAAAACACAGCTTGATTTAGTAAAGCAAGGCTATAAATTCCGTGTCTACGTACCTTATGGTTTAGATTGGTACGGCTATTTCATGAGAAGATTAGCAGAAAGACCAGCTAATATTGCATTTGCTTTCAAAGGTATGGTAAAAAATTAAGAAAAAAATCTCAAGTAACTAAAGGAGCGAAAAAAATGATCCCATACAAACACGAACCATTTACTGATTTTTCAATTGAAGAAAATAAACAAGCATACTTAGAAGCTATTAAACTCGTAGAAGGCTACCTTGGCCAGGATTATCCTCTTGTAATCGGCAATGAAAAAATAACAACCGATAGCAAAATTGTTTCCTATAACCCAGCTAATAAGCAGGAAGTAATCGGAAGTGTTTCGAAAGCAAGCAAAGACCTTGCTGAAAAAGCAATGCAGGCAGCTGTTACAGCATTCGAATCTTGGAAAAAAGTAAAACCTGAAGTGCGTGCAGACGTATTATTCAAAGCAGCTGCAATCATTCGCCGCCGCAAGCATGAATTCTCTGCCCTTCTGACAAAAGAAGCTGGTAAGCCATGGAATGAAGCTGACGCAGATACAGCTGAAGCAATAGATTTCCTAGAATACTATGCTCGTCAAATGCTCCGAATCAAAGACGGTGTTCCTGTCGAAAGCCGTCCTGGTGAATACAACCGCTATGATTATATTCCACTAGGGGTAGGCATCATCATTTCACCATGGAACTTCCCGTTTGCGATCATGGCTGGAACAACAGTTGCAGCAATCGTAACTGGAAACACTGTTCTCTTAAAACCTGCTTCTACTACACCAATTGTAGCTGCTAAGTTCGTAGAGGTAATGGAAGAAGCTGGACTTCCTGCAGGCGTTCTAAACTTTGTTCCTGGAAGCGGCGCTGAAGTAGGGGATTACTTAGTTGATCATCCGAAGACACGTTTCATCTCCTTCACGGGCTCTCGTGATGTCGGTCTTCGCATTTTCGAACGTGCTTCAAAAATTAACGAGGGCCAAATTTGGATGAAACGCCTAATCGCTGAAATGGGCGGTAAAGATACAATTGTTGTTGATAACGAAGCTGACTTAGAATTAGCCGCTCAATCGATCGTGAAATCAGCTTTCGGCTTCTCTGGTCAAAAATGCTCTGCATGCTCACGTGCAGTTATTGTAGAAGACGTATATGATCAAGTATTAGACCGTGTTGTGGAATTAACTAACGAGCTTACACAAGGAGATCCAACCAATCCAACTAACTTCATGGCAACGGTCATTGACCAAAGTGCATTCGATAAAATTATGAGCTACATCGAAATCGGGAAACAAGAAGGAAAGCTTATGACAGGCGGAGAAGGAGACGATTCTAAAGGCTACTTCATTAAACCAACAGTATTTGCAGATCTTTCTCCAGAAGCACGCATCATGAAGGAAGAGATTTTTGGCCCTGTCGTTGGCTTCACAAAAGCGAAGAATTTCGATGAGGCAATCGAAATTGCGAACAACACAGAGTACGGTTTAACTGGTGCGGTTATTACCAATAACCGTGAAAACATGGAAAAAGCACGTGAGGATTTCCATGTTGGTAACCTTTATTTCAACCGTGGTTGTACGGGTGCTATCGTTGGCTATCAGCCATTCGGAGGCTTCAACATGTCAGGAACGGATTCAAAGGCAGGCGGCCCTGATTACCTCCTTCTTCACATGCAAGCAAAAACAACTTCCGAAATGTTTTAAGACATTCATATATCATTAGGTTAGGAGAATCAATCGGTGTGCATTGCCGGTTGGTTCTTTTATTTTTGAATTAAATCCATTACCTTCTGAAAAATACATTTAAAGATGCTTCTATGTTAGTGTTTTTCATGGCAGTACAACAAAGCAGCTACATTGGATCCTCCTATGTTTGCGTTTTTCCTCTAACTACACTAAAACCCTTACATTGAGCCCTTCTATGTTTGCATTTTTCCTCTAACTACAGCAAAACCCTTACATTGAATCCTTCTATGTTAGTATTTGTCTAGAACTCCCCCCCCCTTACCTTGAAGCCCTTCTTATCAGCGTTTTTCAATTCAAACCTCATAAACGCAACATAGCTTTATACACTTTTTTAACAATAACTTTGTTTTATGAAACAACCTAGGAAGGGCTATACATATAAACCTATTGAAAGTATGATAGAATCTAGGGTTTTTAATTTTACATAATAATTAATACTTGAATAGATACGTAGTAAATTTTATGGAAAGGAGCAGCCGTATGAATCAGCCAATCGATAAAATATTCACATTAACAGATATTGATGAAATTACAGATTTAATTAGTTCCTATTTGAAAAAGCCTGTTGTGATCGAGAATGAGCAATTTTCTTTACTAGCCTACAGCTCTTTTTATATCGAACAATTTGATAATGCAAACCAGCAAACCATCTTTTCCAAGCGGTGGCCCATTTCGATTCTAGAAAAATTCATGGATGAAGGTATTGTGGAAAAGCTGAAAACGGAAACGAAACCATTCCGTGTCAAGGAAATTAAAGATATTGGCTTAAATCAGCGTGTCGTTTTAAGCTTGAAACATAAAAATAAAATTCTTGGGTTTATTTGGATTCAGGAAGTTAATGACTTGCTAACTGATGATGAGCTCCAATTTTTATCCAATGTGTCTTTTCATATTGGCAAGCTCCTTTACAAGAAATTGCAGGAAAAGCGAAAGAAAGATGAAGAAAAAGATCTGTTTTTCAAGAAAATCATTCAAGATTCTTACCAATCGGAAAATCAAATAAAGTGGGAGGCAGCCAATAAAAATATCATTATTGCAAATTTCTCTGTTATTGTTGTCTTTACAATCGGGCAAAATGACGAGGTAATTTTTGATGAGCTGACAGAGACTGTTCGGTTATTCGCCAATGCTCTTAAAAACCCAACTCATCTATTTTGTGATCAGCTAAAGATTATTGTCGTAATGGGCAGCAACTCCGACCATTCTGAACAATTGTCCGAGAGCGCTAATGAATTAACTAATACGGTATTAAGTCAATTTAAAACTCAGCCTATTTATGCAGGTATTGGCCGCCCTTATACTTCCATTCAAAAAATAAATCAGAGCTATAAAGATGCTCTTGAAGTAATAAATGCAGCAAAATTTCTTAGATCAACTCAGCAAATTTTCGAATATAAAAAGCTTGGAGTTTTTCGTTATCTTGAAACGATCTCAAGACAAAACGATCAGATGAATTATAGAAACGAAGAATTGCTGATCCTGCAAAGAAAAGACCAGGAAAGCCAAACGGATTTAGTAAACACGTTAGAAGTGTATTTATTTAATAATTGCCGGCTCAAACAAACATCCGATCAGCTTTATATCCATATTAATACACTGAAATACAGAATTAAGCAGATTACTGAGCTAACTGGGCTTGATTTGGATGATTTTAATTTAAAATGCCAGCTTTATATAGATTTGCAGCTTATGAAAAAAGGGCAATAAAGCTTAATAAAAAAAGATGCCGATTCTATTAAAAGGGCATCTTTTTTTATCTTCAATTTTCCGGAAGCTTAATATACCCAATTTGTTCAACAATTTCTTGCCCTTGTGGTCCCTGCATCCATTCTAAAAAGGGAACAATAGTTGATTTAGGATTATCCTTTATCGATATAGCGTAAAGGGACGCAGTAAATGGGTATGTGCCACTCGAAATATTTTCCGGGTTTGGTTCTATTCCGTCAATGGCGATCAGCTTAATATCAGGATTAGGGTTCATGCCAGTAGCAAAAAAGCGGAATGAGAAGCCAATCGCATTTTTATAATTTCGATAGTCGGCGACCTGTTCCATAATTCCGCCCATTCCACGTGGAACCTCCTCTTTAAGCGGCTCCATAATGGGAGTATCCCCCATTATTTTTTGTAATAAGGTTTGACTTCCTGAGTTTTCCGGTCGCTGGAAGGCAATTATTCTTTCATTGCGCCCATTCAAATCAGACCAATTCGTTATTTTTCCGGAATAGATTCCTTGAATCTCAGAAACACTTAAGCTGTGAACCTTATTATCCGGATTAACAAAGAACACAAATGCCTCCTTGCCAATTGGGGTCATCACTAGCTCTTTCCCTGCCCTCTTCGCCATTTCTAGCTGAGATTTCGATGGCTCCGCACCAAAATAAATGTCAATTTCACCTGAAAGCAGTCTTTCATAAGCATAAATCGTGTTTGTAAAGGTGACGATTTCTTCACCAGCATTAAGGTTTTCAATATTTTTATACGTCTCTTTAGCAAAAGCTGAATAAACAGGATAAGCCGCTTCAGCCCCATCTAAAATGGGCATCTGATTTCGTTCCGTTATCGTAAAAGTTGATTCTTCCTGAAGCTGAGGAAGTTTATGATTAGGATTCGTCACTGAATAAGGTGTCAAATCAGTACTAGAGTAGCCTCCCCCATAGTCAAACCCGTACGATGGCAAGACTGTCTTACTGCGTTGTAATTGGATGGAAGCACCCGTTCCAAAGGCAATGACCAGGATCGCAAAAATCATTATCCACTGTTTCCGTATAAAAACTAGGCGTTCTTTTCTAAGCAGCAGTGTAATCATCAAAGCAATTATAAATGAAATTTCATAAGCTATAGGCGCCCATATAAAAAGGCTGCCGACTCCCATAAATGACCCTATTAAAAATATCGGAGCGAATGCAATATGAGAAATGGCAAAATAAAACCACAAATCCGCACCGTAAAACCCCTTACTAATTATCATAAATATTACCCATAAAATTCCAGTATAAAGGAGTGGCATAAAATAGAGCGGCAGGGCTTCCTTTAATTTATCTGGCTCATTTAGTTTCTTTGCAGCGAAAATCCCACAGGCTACGCCCCCTATTATTAGCGGAATAAGGGACGAACTCATGATATTTTCGACTCCACTCCCCAATATTGCCAGCGGTAAAAATGACAGTCCAAAAGGAATTATACCGAAATATAAAATCAGAGCCCCGAGCTTTCTACCCAAAATTGACACTTCCCCTCAAAATATTTAGTGTAATTTTACACTCCACGCTCTGTTTTTGCAATATATTTTGCTATTATTAGTTAATTTTTGACAAAAAGAATACAGATGCCAATATGATGACATCTGTTTATCGGTCAATGGGGGACGGCCCCATCCTATAGTAAATCTCTTCTTAATTCTTCTGCTGTTTTTGGAGACAGGTAAACTGGTGCTACTTCAAAAACAGATTTCGCTCCAGCTTGACCTTCTTTATTTAAACGGTAAGCAGCGCGCGCATACGCCACTAACACGCTAGAAGTGAATTCCGGATTGCTTTCTAAATTAAGTGAGAATTCAATGATTTGTTTATTATTTTCTCCTGTCTGTCCGCCACGGATCACGAATCCTCCATGTGGTAGCTTGGAGTGGTTAGCTTGCAGCTCTTCTTCAGAAATAAAGTGCACCTCTGTAATATAATCCGCAAAATAATTTGGCATCGTTTTAATTGTCTCTTCTATTTTCGCTTGATCATAGCCTTCTTCTGCTACTACATAGCAAACTCTTAAATGTTTTTCAGCAGTAGAGAGCTGAGGGTTTTCCCCGCTTCTTACTTTTTCAACAGCCTCTTCAATCGGAACAGTATATTGTACGGCTCCTTTTACACCTTCAACTCTGCGGACAGCATCTGAATGCCCTTGGCTGACACCTTTTCCCCAGAACGTATAATTTTCACCAGCAGGTAAGATTGCTTCAGCCATTAAACGATTAATAGAGAACAGACCAGGATCCCACCCAACAGAGATAATACTTGTTTTCCCGCTTTCTTTTGCAGCCTGATCAACTGAATCGAAATATTCTGGGATTTTTGCGTGAGTGTCATAGCTATCAACCGTATTAAACCATTGAGCAAACTGTGGGCCTTGTTCAGGCAGATCAGTCGCCGAACCGCCGCATAAAATCATCACATCAATTTTATCTTTGTATTTTTCAGCTTCGGAGATATGTAATACCTTCACATCTTTAACATGAATACTTTCAGGTGATCTTCTTGTAAAAATACTAACCAGTTCCATATCTGGGCATTGATTGATCGCAGCTAACACACCACGGCCAAGGTTTCCATACCCAACAATACCTACTTTAATTTGATTGTTCATAGTGAATCCCTCCATAGCTGATAAACTTTTTATTTTTCATCTTACCTTTTTTTAAGCAAACATACAACAAAAAAACTTTAGCACAATAAAGTTTTTTTACAATTCAACATCTTCTTAAGTAATTTTTATTGCAAATCTATTACTGCTGAATGAGTCTACTGAATAAACACGTTCAATAAAATCTATTTTCTCATCTTTCATGAATAATACAGTCGAGCTTCTTGTCCCATATCCTTCACTCTGGATAAATAATGGGGAAAGAATTCTTTCCCATTCAATCGCTACACCCGTATTAGGGAGGATTTCGTCTGGAGCTTGATCTGCGTCTTGCAGCAGATTAAATAGGTCAGTTGAAAGGTTTTTCTTTTCTCCGCTAATTATTGCCGCTAATCCGTCTTTGCCCCGCTTCACCTTTGGCCACTCCGTATTTAATAAATGATTACTAACTCCATAAATCCCTGGGGAAAGCTTTTTTATTTCATTTTCGATATTCGAGTAATAGTATAAATTTTCACCATCATCAGCTAATAGATTATAGCCTGGATAGTTGATGGCATCCGCAGCGGCTTTTTTCATATATTCAAAAGGGGTATCGCTACCCTGCAAAAATCCAGCCACCAATTCTCCTCGTGATCGCTTGCCTCCCACTATTTCATTCGGATCCCGATAATTCGTTAGTGCCGCAAATCTGCCGGAAGTTGTAACTCCCATCCAGGTGCCCATCTTTTCTAAATCCCTGCCAGCTAATATATATGGATGATCCTCCCAGTAATGTGCTGGTGCTGTTGGCCGTGCATAAAATTCATCGCGGTTTGCCGCAACGATTAGCCTATATTCAGGATGGACTTTATAAGCAAATAGGATTAAGCACATGTATTTCACCACCTTCATAAGTAATTACGTTCATTTCGATGAACAAAATCTTTTTCTGAAAAGGAAAACTTCAAATAAAATGGAATATACAATATATAATGTCATGTTTGAAAGGAAAACGCGATGAAAATGGATAAATCCTTGCTTTATGCTGGGATAGCTTTGGTCATTGTGAGTTTAGTTGGAAATTATGCATTTTTTGTCTCTAGCCAGCTTCAAAAGCCGATTATGTTAAAGCATTATTATTATGTTCCGTCCAGCCAAGGATACATCATCCATTTACATTATATTGCGAATCGCAGCGATGAGTTAGACATCCAATGGATCACGATTCCCGGAATGGAAGGTGAATTTTATTCGAAAGCACCTCAACATGGTCAAAAATATCGGCACTATGAAATAAAATCTTTTTCTCTTGAAGTAAATGAAAGATTTTTAACAAACATCGATGAAAATTCCTTTAGCTTTAATCAAGTCAAAGCTCACCTGTCAAATGGGGATAGTCTGACAATGGCTATTGGGGAGATTACATTTTATAAGTGGAATGATCGTGTTTTACAATCTCAAAGCTCTGGCAGTTCCAGCGATCACACGGGGTATCATATATTAAAGGCTGATAAAGATATCGAAATAACAGGATTGGCAATTCCATATGCGGAAGAATTGAAATCCGCCCTTTCTTTAAAGCTAAACAGTAATCAAGTCGAGGTTCAGCAGCACTTGAATCAAAAGGTTCCTGGTGTTTTTCAAGATGATGGAAGATCACTCTCTAAAGATCTATTTCCAATCATGATGAAAAAAGATGAACTACTGTCGATAAGATATCAATTTTCTTTTCAGCAAAATGATTCTGGCCGTTTTAACTACTATGAAATTCGTGCAGCCTTGGAAGGGCAAGAAATGAACGGACAAACTTTTTCTGAGTATTTTTCTTTTTCATATCAACCCTATCTAGCTGAAAAGGAAATAAGGGAGATTGTTAAGGAGGAAAATAATGACTAATATTCCTTCTTCCATCAACAAGGTCTTTTGGGGACTAATCCTAGTTCTAATTGATATTAATATCATAATAATCGATATACTGCCTGATTTCATTGGCTATTTTATTATCGTTTCTAGTTTAAAGCAGCTACTGACTTACTCTTCGCATTTTTCAAAAGCAAGAGGACTTTCAATCTGTTTAGCATTGCTATCTTTAGTGACAATTTTTCAAGGACCACCGATTCCAATGGATGAATTCAGCCTGTCCAACCTGTCACTATTCTTAATGTTCATTTCAAGCGTACATGGAATTCTTCATTTATTCATGGTTTACTATGCACTCCTTGGATTCATTGAAATGGCAGAGCAAGAAGGATTTATGCTGTTTGCGAAAAGCGCGAAAAAAGGAATGTTCATTTACGTAATAGGAACCTTTGCTTCTTTGGCAGCCATTCCGTTTTTTATGAATGTTAATGATTCCGAAGGCTTTCTTATTATCGGATTTAGCATCGTCACGACCATTATCATGGAAATCATTATACTCGTTTTATTAAGGCAATTTAGAATAAGATTTTTGACCGTATAATCAGACAGTCAGCCTAGTTAGCCGCGATTGACTAGGCTGACATCCGTCATGTCTATTTTAATCCCGGATTATCTGTTAGGCTGATCAGCATTTTCCCCAAATAATAAGGTACCTGCCCAAAAGGACGGGTACCTTATTGTGAAAAACAAGCTATCTAAAAGACAGCCCGATCCTATTTTTAAAAATCCCCTAAACTTATACGAAAATATTAGTAAGCTGCCAATAGAAAAAATGAATGTAAGAAGCAACTTCCTTCTCTCTACCTACCTATAACACTTTTGACAAAAATGCTGACGTTCTTTCATGTTGAGGTGCAGTAAATAAAGTAATTGGAGGAGCTTCCTCAATAATATATCCTTCATCCATGAATACTACCCGATCTCCGACTTCTCTTGCAAAGCCCATTTCATGTGTTACAACGACCATCGTCATTCCTTCAAGAGCTAATTCCTTCATAACGGCTAGAACTTCCCCGACCATTTCTGGATCTAGTGCTGAGGTCGGTTCATCGAACAACATTATTTTTGGCTCCATGGCAAGTGCTCTTGCAATCGCAATTCTTTGTTTTTGACCGCCTGATAATGAATCCGGATACGCATCTGCTTTACTGACAAGGCCTACCTTCTCAAGCAACTGATACGCCTTTTCTTCCGCTTCTTTTTTCCCCTTTTTACGGACCTTGATTGGAGCAATTGTGATATTGTCTAGTACGGTTTTGTGGGGAAATAAATTAAACTGCTGAAAAACCATACCTACATCTGCCCGGATCTCGTTTATATTTACTTTCGGTGCCGTTAAATTCATATCATTTATTAAAATTGTTCCCGAGGTTGCCTCTTCCAATTTATTTAGACAGCGTAGGAAGGTTGATTTTCCAGAACCAGATGGTCCGATAACAACAACAACCTCTCTTTCATTAATTAGTATATTGATATCCTTTAGAACTTCGTTTTCTCCAAAGGTCTTTTTTAGGTTTTTCACTTTAATCATGTGTTTGACAGCCTCTTTTCAACATTATTTAATAAATACGTTACAGAGAGGGTTAAGAGGAAATACGTAAACGCAACTGTCAAATACGGTTCCCAAATACGGAAATATTGCCCTGATGCTGCTCTTCCCCAATACATCAGTTCTGGTGCAGCAATAATGGCTGCCAATGATGAATCTTTCAGCAATACGATAAATTCATTTCCTAAAGGAGGAATCATTCGCTTAAAGGCCTGAGGAAAAATAATAAACCTCATTGAAAGTGATTGGCTCATTCCAAGTGAACGGGCAGCCTCCTCCTGCCCTTTATCAATTGACTGAATACCTGCTCTAAAGATTTCTGCTACATACGCTGCAGAATTTAACGATAAAGCAGCAATAGCAGAAGCAATGGTGCTTGCAGGGGACATGAATAGCGGCATGAACCCAAAGTGTATGAGAAAAAGTTGAACTAATAGTGGCGTCCCACGGAAGAAATTAATATACCAAATAAAAGGTAATCGAAGCCATTTAATTTTAGACATTTTTCCAAGAGCAATGAAAAAACCTAAAACACTTCCTATAAGAATTCCTCCTATTGAAAGGCCAATCGTTAATGCTAAGCCTTTCAATAGAAAAGGCAAATAATCAATTATGATATCAAAACGAAAATCCATATCACCCACTCCATCCCTGTGCTAATTCAAGAGGTTGTTAAAAGCGCAGCCCAATCCCCATAACTTAACTGCTATTTCTCAGTAGAAAGCGCTTTAATTACCTCTAAATCAGGAGATACTCCAAACCATTTTTCATAGATTTCAGTGTATGTTCCATTATCAATAATCGTTTTTAACGCCTTGTTTATTTCACCAGACAGACTGTTGCCTTTCTTAAATAAAATTCCGTAATATTCAGGTTCGAAATTTTCATCATCTGGAATCGCGACAAATTTGTCATTTGGATTGTTTTTGACATATTCGTTTGCCACTGTATTATCTGTAATTACTGCCTCGATATCGCCATTTTTTAGTGCCATAAATGCTACACCAAGGGTTTCATATTTTAATATATTTGAATTATTTTCACCGACTATTTTTTCAAGAGCAATTTGGCCAGTCGTTGCATTTTGTACGCCAACCTTCCTCCCTTTTAAATCTATGGCATTTTTGATATCGGTACCCTCTTTAGCCAAAATCATCAGCTTTGACTCAAAATAAGGATCAGCAAAATCATATGTTTGTTTTCTATCGTCGGTGATCGTAATTGATGTTATGCCAATATCGACTTCCCCGTTTTCAACTAATGCAAATAAAGGATCCCAGCCGACATTATCAATCTTATATTTATATCCTGCTTCATCCAGGATTGCACTAATTAGGTCCACATCATATCCAACTATTTTTCCTTTATCCATATAAACGAATGGTGGTGTTACTGCATCTGTTCCTACTAATAGCTCCTTTTCACCCGAAGCATTCGTATTTTCCGCAGAGCTTTTTCCACATGCAGCTGTAAAAATAACGATGCATATTGTCAGTAGACAGAGTACTAATTGATGATGTTTTTTCATCTTCTCTACACTTCCTCTTTTATTTTTTACTGTACAGGAGTACCCATCAGTCAAGAGCCTTGTCCTCACTGATGGGTCTATTTAAACTTTAGGTGCTAGTCATTTTAAACTAGGAATTAATTTTCTCGGTACTCTTAGCCTTTTTTAAATAAGAGCGCCAAGTAATAGCCCATTTTTCTGGATTTTCAAAGAAGTCTTGCTCATCCACTCGATGAATAGTGCTATTATGTGGAGCATTTTTCACGAGTTCTGGATTTGTATAGGCTTCGTCTGAAATTTGTGTTAAGGAAGCAATATATTCATCTAAATCTGCTTTAGAGTATGACTCTGTTGGCTCAAGTGTAAATGGTTCCGGTATGACAAATGGATGGTGGCTTGACCAATAATGATGGGCAAAATCAGCCATCCGGCGAGAAACATCATCCGTAGTTACCCCTGTTTCCTTCGTTAGCTGTTCCCAGCTATAACGAACTTGCTCCAGCCTTTTTCCATTAATATAAGGAGCACTTGCCCCGCGGATTTTTAATATTTTGTGATATAAATAGTTATTGTTTAAGACAGCAATTTGGGCTACATCCTTTAAGCCTTCTGCGCCAAGCGCTCTTATCCAAGCGTAGGCTCGAAGAACTGTTTGCGGGACGCCCTGGAATGACCGTACTTTCCCGATACTATGTTTTAAGTTGTCATTCAAAACATATTTTTCATCTTGTTTTTCAACAATTGGCCCCGGCAAAAATTCCTTTAGCTTGCTTGATACCCCGAGAGCTCCTGTCGCAGGACCTCCACAAGCATGAGGTGTAGAGAATGTCTTATGAAGGTTAAAAAAGCACATATCAAAGCCTGCCTCTTTGGCGCGAGTAATGCCGAGTAATCCGTTGGCATTCGCTTGGTCATAATAGCAAATTCCCCCAGCATCATGGACAATTTTTGTAAACTCTTTAATACGGTAATTATAAATTCCAGTATCTTCTGGATTCGCGACGACAAATCCAGCTGTTCTTTCGGAAACAACCGCTTTTAACTCCTCGATATCAGGGAAGCCCTCTTCGTCTGGCTGTAAGGTGATTATTTTATACCCTTTAACTGCTGCCGTTGCCGCCGCGGAAGGATGTGAAAAACTAGTTGTAATGATTTCATTCCGTTGTTCTCCTTCACCGTTCGCATCATGGTAAGCGCGTACAATGGAAGCCATCGTAAATAATGATTGTGTCCCGCTCCCTGGCTGAAATGTGAAATAATCCATTCCCGAAATCTCTCTCATGCATAAATCTAATTTATACGTCACTTCAAGAATTCCTTGTACTGTACTAACATCCTGTAACGGGTGAAGCTCAGACATTTTTGGTGATGAAGCAAAGGTTTCGTTTATTTTTGGAGAATACTTCATCGTACAAGTGCCTTGCCCAATCTCAACGTTAAAAGCCGCGCCCAGTGTTTCTTGTGATAATCTCAAATAATGGCGCAAAACACGATTTTGGGAAATCTCAGGAAGATTAGGCTGTCTTTTTCGAACCATTTCAGATGGAATAGCAGAAATTCCATCTCCTACACTATTGATAATTTCATCTTCTACTGCTGGAAGGGAAACTCCTCGCTCCCCGCTTTTGTGAAGTTCAAAAATAATCGGCTCATCCCACTTTGCCTGATGGAAATTTCTAACTTTATGGGATCTATTAATTTTTTGCATGTGCATTCTCCCCTTCCTCTTTGCTTTCGACTGAATCTAAGCATTGCTGAATCGTACTAACAAGTTGATCAATATCCTTTTTCGAATGAATTTCCGTAATACAGAATAATGCGCTTTGGCCTAATTCAGGAAAATCCTCAGATAAGTCTTTTCCGCCAAAGATTCCATTATCAAGTAAATATTTATTAATTTCCTTCACGGATTTACCAGTATGGTTAAAATCAACCACGAATTCTTTAAAGTTTGTGGATTCAAAACGGGATGCCACTACGCTAGGTATGTTTCCAAGCTGTCCCATTGCATATTGCGATTTTTGCATGATGGACTGTCCTAACTGATACATTCCTGTTGGCCCTAGCAATGATAAGTAGACACCAGCTGTAATCCCCCATAAAGCTGTTTGTGTTCCAACAGATTCCTTTCCGTTCTCCCTTTGAGCAAAAGAAGTTCTATCATAATAGACATCTCCGAAACCATATTCACCTTCAACTACAGTCGGTGCAATCCCAAATAATCTCGAAGGATATTCCTGTACAAAAGTAATATCATCATGAGTGGCGATAAATCCTGATTGGCCGCCACCATAACTCATATGCATGCCAAGCGGCTGAAGATCGCCGCAAACGATATCTGCGCCATAATGACTTGGAGGAGCCATTACGCCAAGGGAGCTTGGATCAACCCCAACGACCGTAACTGCACCATGGCTTTTTGCTAGACTGCTAATCTTCTGACCTTGAGTTTCAATAAAACCAAGGTAGGAAGGGTTTTCAAAATAAACAGCTGCTGTATTGGCAGATAGCTTTCCTTCAAGATCTGCCAAATTGATTTGACCGGAATCTTCTTCATAGTCTACAAGTATGCACTCGATAAATGGTGAACAGTAATTTTTAATAACTTTCAAACGGTCCGGGGATATTGTTTTCGGCAATAATACCTCTGTTCGGCCAGTAATTCGGCCAGCCATCCGGATTGAGGTTGCCGCAGCTTGAGCCCAGTCAAATGTTGGGACATTGACAACATCCATATCTACTAATTCGGCCATCAAGCTTTGATATTCAAACAACGCTTGATATCTGCCATGGTCCTCATAAGGGTCTCCAGCATATGCCGTTAAGAATTCTGCGCGTGAATTGATTTCGTCACAAACAGAAGGAATAAAGTGATTCCAGCAGCCTGCCCCTAAAAAGTTTAAGTATTCTTTTGTATTGATATTTTTGTTTAATAGCCCATCTATATATCTTTTTAACTCATATTCTGATAATGGTTCCGGGATATTCATCTCTTTTTTATAGTGCAATTCTTCAGGTATCCCATTAAAAAGCTCTTCAATCGTTTGAACACCAATTTCTTTCAGCATTTCCTCTTTTACTTCTGGAGCTGTATTTGGAATATATGGATGTGCTCCCGCGTTATACTTTCCCATCATTTTTCTCTCCTTTTAATAAAAATTTTAAGCTAATCCTCCGCCGTCAACCGTTAACACTGTTCCTGTTACCCAAGAGGCCATATCACTCGCTAAGAACAGAACACCTTTCGCAATATCAGATGGCGTGCCAATTCTTTCTAATGGACGCCCGACAGCAGATGATTTAAGAAATGACTCTTCCTCATGCTGTAATTGCTTCGCTTCATCTCTAAGTAATGGAGTATCTGTATCACCAGGGCATATACAATTGACACGAATATTTTGTTTTCCATGATCAATGGCCATTGCTTTCGTTAAATTGACTACGCCTGCTTTCGCAGCACAATAGGAAGCCGCTAGATCTCCGCCTTTTAACCCCCAGCCTGAACCTGTGTTGACAATACTGCCACCGCCATTATTCGCCATAACTGGGATGACAAACTTTGATAATAAGAAGGCACCTTTCAATGAAACATTTAGAACGATATCCCAATCCTCTTCTGTATGATCAACGACCGTTTTTCTTCTAATAACACCAGCGTTATTAAACAAAACATCAATTCTCCCAAACTCCTGTTCAATCTGTTTGGCAACTGATTCACATTCAGCAGATGAAGTCACATCACATTTGAAAAATACAGACTTCCACCCCCTGTCATTCATTGAACCCGCAACGGCTGTTCCTTTCTCTTCATTAATGTCAATAATGGCTACTTTTGCACCTGCTTCTGCGAACAATTCAGCAGTTGCCAAGCCGATGCCAGAGGCAGCTCCTGTAATGACAACCACTTTATCTTTAAGTCCTAATAATTTTTCGTAATCTAATCCACTCCATGTTTTGCTATTTTCTTTGCTGTTTACGTCAATCATTTTTAGTCCCTCCTTTTTATTACAATCTATTACTTGCAATTACTGTGCCAATTTTCACATTTATTAAATAAATATGATTTTGAAAGAACTTAACTATATTTCAGCAATTTTTGACAGTTTTATTGACAGACTTTTTTGACAGGCATGACAAAAGTTGTGTCAAAAATGGCACATGACACCTCATGCGATTGACTATTCTGAATTTTATAAATAGAATAAAAGAGTCTTACATAGAAATTTTTAGGGAGAGTAGACAAATGATTCTGCTAAATTCTATTTCGAAAGTTATCCAAGCTTTTTCTAAACTCCTTCACCTTGATATTGCCTGCTTTAATCCTGATGGAAAATTAATTGCCGCAACAGAAAACTATATTCACATTAAGGGAGAAAAGGCATACGCTCCATTCTTTAAAACTCTTTACGGCAACCACATTACTTTTCTGCATCAGCCGGGAAAAATGAATATGTGCACAGGATGTCATTTCATCAATAATTGCCCTTCTAAAGCAGAGCTAATCCAAGACATGATCATCCATGGGAAAAAATATGGGTATATTTCATTTGTCAGCTTCTCTGATGGGAATGAAAGGATTTTAATAGAAAATCAAGACTATTACATAAAGTGGCTATCACAATTAAAAGAAATCATTGTTTCCATATTGAGGGATAGTAATGAAATGAAAGTGGAGGAAGCAAGTTCAAAAACAGCGCCAAACTATATTTTTGGAAAAAGTCCTTCTTTCCTTCAAATTCAAAAAATTATTAGAAACATAAAAAATAGTTCCTCCTCCGTATTAATTACTGGAGAAACAGGTACGGGAAAGAGCTTACTAGCTCAATATATTCATAGTACAAGTGCTGTCCAAAACGGACCATTCGTTGAATTAAACTGCGCAACAATTCCAGAGAATTTATTTGAAAGTGAATTATTCGGATATGAGGAGGGAGCATTTACGAATGCAAGAAAAAAGGGAAAACCAGGTTATCTTGAATTGGCGGATAATGGGACGCTGTTTTTAGATGAGATTGCAGATTTGCCTTTATCCTTGCAGCCAAAGCTATTAAAGGTTTTACAAGATGGCGTGATTCAGCGGGTTGGGGGAACACGTTCAAGGAAGGTTAACTTTCGCCTAATAGCGGCTACAAATCAATCATTATTTCAACAAATGAATGATCATTTATTTCGAGTGGATCTTTTTTATCGGTTGAATGTTATTCCCATTACTCTTCCTTCATTAAAGGAAAGAATGGAGGATTTACCTTTATTTGTTTCAAGCATAATTAAAAAATTACAGGATCGTACCGGTAAGACGATTTATTCCTATACAGATGAATTCTTAAGATCACTCTCTTCCTATCATTGGCCAGGAAATTTACGTGAGCTTGAGAATGTCATTGAGTATAGTATGAATATGGAAACAGAAAATGTATTAACCGAACAATCTCTTCCCTCCTACCTCTTTCAGAAATGTTTAAGCACTTCTATTGAAATGCACGAACAAGAACCATCACTAGTTGAAGCCGAACGGGAAGTCATTATTCAGAAGCTTCAGTATTACGGTACTAGCTATATTGGCAAGCAAAAAGCAGCCGAAGATTTAGGGATAAGCGTTCGTACTCTATACCGAAAAATGGAAAAACTACATATTCCTTCATAGAAAACTCATATTTCATAAGACTAAATATCAGATAGAATTAGACTTAGAGGACATTGGTTATCATTGGGTGGAAATATTGGATGGAGCGTGCACCATTGACAGTGTTTGGTGACCGCTCTTGGCTTTTTCCTATAAAAATCCCCCAAAATGTCGAAAGTTACATTTTGGAGGATTCCTATTTTCTCCTATTCCGCCTCTGTCAAACTCTTCGCAGCCTCGAATAAAATATGCACCCCATTAGCTAAATGACCTGAATCAGACCATTCCTCTGGACAATGGCTTAAACCGTTTTTACTTGGTACGAAGATCATGCCAACCTCTGTAACATCCGAAAAGACCATAGCATCATGTCCGGCGCCGCTATTGATCGAACAATAGGCAATTCCCAATTCTTCGCTCTTTTGCTTGAGAAGAAAACGAACATTTTCACTAAGTGCTTTTGGCTGAATATATAATTGCTGCTTTACCGAGATCCGAATGCCATCTACTTGATAGGACTGAATTAATGTCTGCACCTTCTCCAGCACACTTTGAACATTCTCTTCTTTTCCTGAACGAATGTCGATTGTGAAAATTGTTTTATCCGGAATAACGTTTGCACCGTTCGGATAGACATGTAAGCGGCCAGTAGTGATGACCGTCCCTTCCCCTTCTTTCTGGGCAAGATCAGGTAATTGTGCAATAATTCTTGCTGCTGTCACTAACGCATCTGATCTGCGATCCATCGGAGTTGTACCTGCATGGCCTGCTTGACCCTCAACCGTTACCTCAAGCTGAGTCAAGCCCACAATCGCTTCTACAACGCCAATTGGAATATTAGCTTCTTCTAGAATCGGGCCCTGCTCAATATGTAATTCTAAGAAAGCCTTCATTGTTTTCGGATCTCTTACCTTGACCAAGGATGAATCTAATCCGATTGCCTCCATCGCTTCAACCGTTGAAATTCCGTCCGAATCCTTAAGTTTTTTGAAATCTTCCTCGTTCAGTGTGCCAATGATTCCTCTTGATCCCATGAGGCCTCCGCCGAATCTCGATCCCTCTTCTTCAATCATCGCAATAACTTCTAATGGATATTTTGGCTTCAATCCCTTTTCTTGAAAAAGGGCAGCCACTTCTAGACCTGCGACAACTCCAGCAGCTCCATCGTATGCACCGCCGTTAGGGACTGAATCAAAGTGAGAACCGACAATAACACTTGGCGTATCCTTCATACTTCCTTCAAGCCTTCCAAAAATATTGCCTAAACCATCTTCACGGACTGCTAAACCATACTCCTCCATGGATTCTTTAATATAGTTTCTTGCCAGTAAATCCTCTTGACTATAGGTAAGGCGAGTTACCCCTTTTCCCGGAGTTGCCGTAAATTTTTGCAATTCTTTAATATGGTTTTCAATTCTTTGTTGAGACTTTGACATATGAATCCCTCCAAAACTAGAACTTACAAAATGAAAGATAGCGGGCCGATATTACTTGGCCATTTCATTTTACCAAATAAATCGAACCCGCAATATTTTTCAATTTCTGTTGAATGAAGTTAAAATTATTTCAAGAATCCTACGAAAATACCTGCTAATACTACGGAAACCATTGTAACGGTGATGAATCCTCCAACAAGCATTGGCGGCAGCATATGACTTGTTAGAACCTCTTGTTCCTTTTTGTCTTTTGTTAATGATTTAATGACTTCATTCGTAATTATATAGTCTGCTGGAAATCCATATAATGCTGTCAAGGAAACCGCAAACGCCATTTCTTTACTCACCTTCAATACCTTTCCGATAATGAACGAAAAGATGTACATTCCGATTACACCTAACACAATAGTTCCAACTAAAGGATAGATAATTTCAAGCAACATGCTTGGAGTCGCATTTTTTAATGAGTCAAAAACAAAGAGCATTAAAATCATAATACCTATTCCAAAGCCATTTGCTTTAAATAGAATTTGTCTTTCCAGAAAACCAACACTTCTTCCAATAACGCCAAATACTAAACATAATACAAACGGACTGATCTCGAAAATTGGTGCAAATGACTTTGATACAAGATAAGCTAGTAAACCGACAATAGCTAGACGAAGGAATTTAAAATAATCTGTGTTGTACTCTTTAGGCAGCTTTTTAAATAGCTTCGGTTCATCTTCTTCACTAGAATCACTCTGTTCAGCTTCTAATTTTGATAAATTTCCACTGCGATATTCCTTAAGAAGCCGTTTTCCTTCCTTCTTTAATACGATAGAAGTTAATGGATAACCTGCAAAACCTTGCATGACATAAATAACGATGGCAAATACAGATAAGGACATAAGACCTAATTCTTTTGCACCTTCAGACATAATAACAGCAGAAACGATTCCACCTACTAATGGCGGGATCGCAACTACAACAGTGTTCCAGTCCCAAATAAATGTCCCAATTCCAAATAACGCAGCAATAATTCCTAAAATACCAGATAACGCAATAACGATCGTCTTCCATTGCTTTATTAGTTCTTTAACTGAAAGTAACGTCCCCATATTTGTGATGATTAAATAAATCACCATCGTTGCAACAACTGGCGGTACACCAGCAATAGGTACGATATCCTTTGGAAAAAAAGTCCAATATCCGATAAGAAATAAAACCGCACTCACAAATACGGATGGGATCCAGGCTTTTGTTCGAGTAGAAATAAAATCTCCAATATATAATATGAAAACAACAATGACTAAAGCTAACATTTGGGACATGAGAATCCCTCCCTTTCATTAAAATCAATTTACCAATATTACAAAAGATTCAAACAATTAATTACGAAAAAAAATGTCTTTATACTGAAATGGAATGTGTACCGGGTTTAGTCGTGCTTGAGAAACAATCCGGTACGTATCCTTCTACTATTTATTATTTTCTAAATAGGTTAAAGTCGCTATTCCTAAAGTTTTCGCTGCAATCAGCATTCCTTTTTCATCGATATCAAATTTAGGATGGTGATGTGGGTAGGTTTCTTCCCAATCAGGATTTTGTCCGCCTGTGAAGAAAAATGCTCCCTTAACCTTTTGAAGATAATAAGCAAAATCCTCTCCGCCCATTTCCGGCTCAATTTCAACAACAGCTTTAACACCGGGTACTTGTTTCGCGAGTTCTACAACAAACTCCATTTCCTCTTTCGGATTGCAGGTTGCTGGATAGCCCTTTTGATAGTCGTACGAATATTCTACATCTGCAGCTAAGCATGTTCCTTTAATAATGCGCTCTATTTCAGTTTCAATAAACTCACGTGTCTTTTCATTAAAGGTTCTCACTGTACCAGCAAGTGATGCAGAGTCCGCAATGACATTCGGAGCATTCTTTGCTTCAAATGAACCAATGGAAATTACCGCTGAATCAAGTGGAGATACTCTGCGAGAAACAATCTGCTGAATATTGCCAACAAGCTGTGCGCCAATGACAACACTATCTTTTGTGCGATGAGGCTGTGAACCGTGTCCTCCACGACCTTGGATTTTCACTTTGAAGAAGTCAGCGGCTGCCATCATAGGTCCTTGCCGATATTCAATTGTTCCCACAGGAGCAGTTGCCCAAATATGCTGGCCAAAGATTACATCGACTCCATCTAAACAGCCATCCTCTATCATCGCAATCGCTCCGCCAGGCAGAACCTCTTCCGCGTGTTGATGAATAAAGACAACATTTCCTTCAATCTCTTCCTTTATACTATTTAATACTTTTGCTAAGACAAGCAGTGTAGCTGTGTGGCTGTCATGTCCGCAAGCGTGCATAACTCCATCTACTTTTGATTTATATGGGACATCGTTTTCTTCTTTAATCGGAAGTGCGTCAAAGTCAGCACGCAATGCAACTGTTTGGCCAGGTTTTCCACCGCGCAGTGTGGCTACAACCCCACGTCCTCCAACACCTGTGCGGATCTCATGGCCTAACTTTTCATGATACTCAGCAATATATTTGGGTGTATTTTCCTCTTGGAAAGAAAGCTCTGGATATTGATGTAAATATCGGCGTACTTCTACCATTTCATCATAAGCCTGATCTAATAACTCATAAAGCTTGTTCATATTCATTCACTCCCACTTAAACGGCTAGAATATTTTATCGAAATAGAAATATTCAGTTGTTTTTCTATATGGAATATAATAAAATATCTGAAAATTAATTCAATGTTCATTTGTACAATGTTAAGATCTAATTATTGTATAATAGTCCATAAGGAGTGATTTTATTTGATAAAAGAACAGCTATTTACTTTACTTCAAAATAAATTTAATCATATTTCTTTCAAACTATATTATTTCGAAAAAACAAACCAAAGGGCCCAACTCCTATATTCTCATGGTGATATGACAGATATTGATATTCCCTTATTAGCATATCACTCAGTAAAAAAGTACCACGTTCAGCCGAGTACTAATCATATCCTTTACACATTTTTCTACTCAGAAAATGATCAGGTCCATTTTCAACTTTCTAATTCCGCCATCCACTTGTCTAGATTTGAGCTTGATGAACTTTATATCCTTTTTTCTGTAGTTGGTCTAGAAAATAAAATATGCGCAAAAGAGATTGAGCTAACAAGTATGATAGAGAGCATCCTTTCAATCACTGCCTCCCTAAAGCTTGACGAGGTTCTTGATAAGATTGTTAATCAAGCCCTGAGCGTCATTCCTGCTGCAGATGCTGGCTATGTACAATTAGCCAATGATCGAACAAAGGATTTAACGGTAAAATCAGCAATTGGATTTAATAATAAGCTGCAAGCAATCAGAGTAAAATTCGGGGAATCCATTACAGGAAGAGTATATCGCGATGGAAATCCTGTAATCTATTACTCAAAATCCGAAATCTACGAAGGAATGGAAACTCTTTCGAAGAGTAACTTCACTAATATTCAAAACGCTAGTGATCATTCTAAATTAAGATCCCTCATTTCAGTCCCTCTAAAATTAGATAACGAGCCAATAGGTGTCATGACTGTTCATCAATACGAAGCGGAAGGAAAATTGACCGAGGACGATCTTCGATTATTAGAGGGCTTCGGGGCGCAAGCAGCAATTGCCATTCAAAACGCAAGACTTTATCAGGAAAAAAATGCACAATTAGAAGAAATCACAGAATTAACAAAACGCTTAGAGGAAAAAAATAGACTCCTATTAAGGAGAGCAGAGATTCATGAAAACTTAACTCGTCTCTCCTTGCAAAATAAAAGTGTAGAGTACATCATCAGGGAATTAAATCGAATGATGGGCAGTGAGGTTTTCTTTTTTGATAATTTAGACTCCGAGCTTTTTCCGAAAATAACAATTCATTATCCATATTTAAGCAATGACGAGTTTGCTGAAATCCTCAGGTCTAAGACAAAACCATTTTATATAGATATTAATGATGAGAAGGAAATGAAATATTATGTATATCCGATATTAACGGACCGCGTTTCCCTAGGCTGTTTTATTATCCCGTTTCTAAAACCGATTTCATCCCAAGACAAAATGACCATTGAACAAGCAAGCTCTGTTCTGGCACTAGAGCTAACAAAGCAAAAAACCCAGGCAGAGGTTTACTATAAAAAAACAAAAGAAGTCTTCAATGACCTGCTGAATAATAAAGATCCAGTCATTTTGGAGGAAATTGGGGAGGCATTAGGTTTAAATACTAATTCATACTTCTCCGTACTTTTGCTGGAAATTGTTTCATACACAGACCTGCAAATATTAGAGGCAGTTATTCATCGTCTCATTTCTAGAATAAAACGGAGAATCCCTGAAAAAGGAACACTCGTATATGGATTTCATAATAAAGTCACGATTCTCTTTTCCACAAATCACCCAAGTGAACTTGATGAATTGGCATCGATGTTCGATTCCTTATTTTTGAAATGGGGAAACCAAGAAAACATCTCTCTTTACGCCGGTCTTAGTTCCTCTTATAAGGGAATGCACGCCATTTCGAAATGCTATGACGAGGCAAAAAAATCACTTGCTTATTTAATCACCCGGCATAAAACAGGAGTCATGAATTACAAAAAGATGGGGATCAATCGACTATTTCTCGCACAGCCTTCCCCGGAAATTGAGCAATTTGCCAATGATATTTTGGCTCCATTGCGATCGGAAAGAGCACAAAGCAATGATTTAGAAAAAACACTTTTCACCTATTTAAGACTGAACAAATCGATAATCGAAACGTCTGAAAGGCTGCATGTTCATAAAAACACACTCTATCATCGCATAAAAAGGATTGAGGAACTGCTCCAGCTTGATTTCAATGATCCAGATGACTATTTACAAATATTATTAGCCTGCCATCTGCATGAGAATTTTTCTAATAACGAATAGGCTGCAGTTATTCTGTTCTCAAACATTCGATAATCATATGAGTGCCTGTCCATTGCCCTATTGCAAATGATTTCAGGACAGGTACTTTTTTACATTCCTCTCTGTACAAAATTCTGAATATTCATTATAATAATGCGAATATGAAAGATTCTCCTGCTGATTTTTCAACAAATGAATAGAAACACCATGAAGAATCTATTTTGTTCTGAATACTGGGGGAATTAATATCCATGCAAAATATTCAAATAAGAAATAAAAATACGTTGCTGATGATTGGTATTATTTTCGTTGCATTTACTCTAAGACCTGCGATTACCTCGATTGGCCCTTTAACAGGACACATCCGGGATGAAACAGGAATTTCCAATGGGATAGCAGGGCTGCTAACTACCTTGCCGCTCATTTCCTTCGGACTGATTTCGCCTTTTGTACCCAAAATCGCAAGAAGGCTTGGAAATGAAATGAGTGTTATGATTGGATTATGTATTTTAGGTTCAGGAATTATGATTCGCTCTGCCGGCACACTTTCTCTCCTGTTTTCTGGAACAATCTTGATTGGCTTAGGAATTGCCGTTTGCAATGTACTGTTACCTGGAATTGTTAAACAATCCTTTCCAAGAAAAGTCGGGCTTTTAACAGGTATTTATACTCTCTCAATGGGAGTTTTTGCTGGTTTAGCACCCGGTCTTAGCATCCCGCTTGCCGATTCGCTTGGCTTAGGCTGGAGAATATCCCTTGGAATATGGGCACTAATCATTTTAATCGCTATCGGCTTTTGGCTGCCTCAACTTAAAGTGAAAGATATAACCTTCGATAGCCCTAAACAAAAACAAACCGGCTCGCGCATTTGGTTTTCATCTATAGCATGGCAGGTAACCCTCTTTATGGGATTGCAATCAATGGTTTATTTCAGTATAACCGCCTGGCTTCCAGAAATTCTGCATACTCAAGGATTTAATATTGCTATTGCAGGCTGGATGCTTACTATATTCCAATTTTCTGGGTTGCCTGCAAACATCATTATTCCTATTCTTGCTGATCGGCTTCCAAACCAAAAAAGTATTGCCTTAGGCATTGGCCTCCTATGCTTAACTGGTTTATTCGGATTAATGTTTGTCACGAATAAAGCCCTTATTATCTGTTGTATTATTATGCTTGGAATATCCCTTGGAGCAGCTGTTAGCCACGGTCTAACTCTTATTGGGCTGCGGGCGGCAAATGCAAAGCAAGCCTCTGATCTTTCTGGGATGGCGCAATCCGTTGGGTATTTATTAGCAGCACTTGGACCATTTATGATTGGTTTCATATTTGATTTCTTTCATACTTGGACGATCCCGTTAATTCTGCTTGTTGTCATTACGGTTATTTACACGATAGCTGGAATTGGAGCCGGACGAAATTTATATGTTTTACAGGAAAAAATAAACACACACGAGCATAAGAAAGCCCCTTCCACCATTGCTTAAAATTGAACTATAATAAATGCAGGAATTTTCCATTATATCTAGTATTTATTATTATCCATAATAGAAAAGAGGAAGCTACTTGAATAGAAGAGTTCTAGTATTAGGAGGAACCCAGTTTTTCGGAAAGAAATTAGTTATGAAGCTTTTGCAGAATGGCGATAAGGTTACAGTTGCCACAAGAGGAATAACACCGGACCCATTTGGAGATCAGGTGGAAAGATTAAAATTGGATAGGCGAAATAAAGAGTCGATTGACGATGCACTTGCGGGTCGTCAATGGGATATTGTCTATGACCAAACATGCCAATCCCCGCTGGAGGTACAATATATATTAGAAGCCTTAACAGGAAAAGTGAGAAGGTACATTTTCACATCTACTCAGGCAGTCTATGATTTCGGGATTAATCATAGGGAAGAGAATTTTATTCCATTCGAGTTTCTTTATGAGCTACGGCCGAGAGAAGAATATAGTGGATATTCCGGCTATCAAGAAGCAAAGCGTTCAGCTGAAGCTCTATTATTCTCTCAGAATGAAATCGAGATCGCAGCTGTCCGTTTTCCGATCGTTATCGGCAAGGACGACTTTACAAACAGATTAAAGTTCCATATAGATAAAATCATCAATAATGAAGAAATTGGCCTTTCCAATCCTGAAGCCAGATATAGTTTTATCTTATCTGATGATGCTGCCCAATTTTTATATGATTTAGGGGCATCCTCTTTCACTGGCTCTATCAATCCTGGCTGTAAAAAGGATATCTCACTAAAGGAACTGCTAGGAAAAATCGAGTCGCAATTAAATCTAAAGGCAAAAATTACGGATAAACTAACAAAGGAAAATGCCTCTCCTTATTCTTTTGAAGGCTCTTGGTCTATTAATACAAGTAAGGCAGAAGAGGTTGGATTCACCTTTGCTGATTTAGATGGAGTGTTAGAGGATTTAATCAATTATTATTCTATTAGTCATGCACAAAATACTTAAAAATAAGAGCAGGAGCTTTTCATAAATGTAAAAAGCTCCCTGCTCTTAAGCCTCTATTTTACTGGAATCCAGATTTCCGAATAATAATCAGAACTAGATGCGTCATCATCAGGATATACTTCTAATTGTGGTACATTTTCTGCATGCTCATAGCCGCTTGTAGGGAACCACTCCGAGTAGATTTTCTTCCATGTCTTCTGCATCGCCTCAGGCATCGGTCCATGTACTTCAAATACAACCCATTTGGCAGCTGGAATATCCAATGTTAAAAATCCTTCAGGTGCATTTCCATCGTGTTCGGCTGCCACCCAATAATCAATTGCCCCAGATGGCCCATCTCCTTTATTATCAGCACACACACCTAGCACACCTTTGATTTGCCCATTGTTCAGACGTGCTACCTTTTCACATGTTCCATCATTAAGAACCTCATCCCACAGTTTAGGAATGCCTATCAAATTTTCCCCATTGACAATGGAAAACTCCCTCTTAATGCCAACCACCTGAAAACCATCTCTTTCTAATACATTATACTTCATCGGTTCTGCTCCTTTCAGAATTACCTGTATGATCAGGCGTTCATAGAATTTCAGCTTTCCCATATATTTTCGCGCTTCAGTTGGTGAAACACCATGCTGTCGGCGAAATGCCTTTGTGAAAGCCTCGGGAGTGTCATAGCCATATTTATAGGCTAGATCAATAATTTTGCAGTTTGTTCTAGATAGCTCCTGTGCAGCTAAAGTCAGTCGCCTTCGCCTTAGATATTCACCAACAGATATATCTGTTAAGACCGTAAAGGTTCGCTGAAAATGAAATGCCGAGGCATTTGCTTGTTTAGCTATCTCTTCAATTGTTATATCCTCATGCAAATGATCCTCCATATAGTCTATCGCCTTTTGTATAGATTCAATCCAAGCCATTGTCTCACTCCCTTGATTTCATATTAGCAAAAGCAGGAAATGGAATCCTGTCAATTTGTGCTTTGTTCGGACAGAGCATTAATTCCTTTACATAAATACTTTTTCAAATAGAAAGATCGTCTTTGTATGTCAAAAAAGAACAGCTGCCAAGGCTGTTCTTATTAAAAAACCCATCTTATTGAAGTTTACGAATAATTTTCTCTGATATATTTGCCCCATTTTCAATACAATCTGGAATACCCACACCGTAATAAGAACAGCCTGCAAGCATGATTCCTGGATAGAATGCTGACAGTTTTTCCTCTAAATTTTCTACTGTATGCGGGTGGCTGATTAAATAATTCGGCATACTGTCTGTCCATTTTGTAATCTCGCAACTGACAGGCTCAGCTGTGATCCCTAAGCTTTTGTGAATATCCGAAAGAGCTGTCTGCAGAAGTTGGTCTTTGTTCATTTCTGATAAAGATGAGAATGAATGAATACTGCTTTTATAAAAAAGTCTGACGAGCAAATTTTTCGTTTGAGATGTGTGCTCCCACTTCCGGCTAGTCCATGTACAGGCATTACATAGTACATCATGACTTTCCGAAGTAATAAACCCTGTTCCATCTTCAGGAAGAATACTGTCTGGAACATCAAAGCCAACATACATGCTAATGAGAGAGCTATTTCTAAATTGGGAAAAGCTCTTTTCCAGCTCTGAATCATTAAATAACTTCCCAGCCTCATTACTAGGTATACTAAGAACAACATAATCTGCTTCAATTATTTCTTGATTATGCAATATGACTTGATATCGCTCGCCGCTTTTCTCTATTTTATTTATCTTTGTGTTTTTTAATATTTCAGCATCACCGAGTTTTTCCTCGTAAGCATCAATAAGCTTCCCTAAGCCGCTTTTAAAGGAAAAAAACTTCTTTCCTCCGCCACTTTGAAATTTTTCCTTATTAGCTTCAAACCCTTTTATAATGCTGCCGTATTCCTTTTTGTAATCCAAAACATATGGAAGAGTTGAGCCGATTGTGAGGTCGCTTAATTTTCCTGAATATACACCTGATAGTACAGGTGCTATTTGTTTTTCAACTAATTCCTTCCCTAGGAAATATTCTAGGAAATCACCAATGGAATCATTTTTTGTAAATGTTTCGTTTTTTGTATATAAATCCTTCAGTGCTTCTACTTTTCCATCAGCAGACACAAGCGTAGTTTTTGCTAAGGACTCTACACTTGTCGGAATTCCAAACACTGCATCAGAAGGAATCTGCTTAAGTTCATTCTCGGTATAAATAAATGACCGTCCGGAGGCATTATAGACAACTTCATTTTCTAAACCAAGTTCTTTAATAAATGTCATCGTATTGACTTTACGCGAGACAATTGAGTCAGCTCCCGCCTCCATAATAAAGCCACGATCTTTAACCGTGCGAATTTTCCCGCCGAGTTCTGGAGACGCCTCTGCTAGAATAAGCCTAACATCAGATTGATTGGCTTTTTTCCATTTATGTAACTCATATATGGCAGATAATCCAGTGATTCCCCCGCCAATGACTAATACTGTTTTCAATTTTGACACCCCTGTTTTTGATCCTAATTATTAAAAGTGTACCATACTTAGTGCTCCAAACCCTACGGTTCATCTTCCAACAATTTTGTGACTAAAAGGGGTCTTTTGATTTTCTGAGACTGTTTGTCCTTTAAACTGCATACAGTTGTATAAAGGAGGGGTTGGCCATTAAAACATCCATTTCAACGGACCAATTAATTCGATATGCTGTGGCCTACGTATTCATCATCGCTGGAATAATAAAATTAATTAATCCTGAGATGGGGACTTATTTTGTAAACTTAGGACTGCCTTATCCGATTTCAGTGATGTATATCGTTGCCATAGTGGAATTGATCTGCGGTGTCTTAATTTTATTAAATAGAAGTGTAGCAAATGCAACACTGCCCTTAATTGGCATCATGATTGTCGCTATTATTTTAACGAAGATTCCAACCTTGCATACTGGTTTTTTTCAATTTGCAGCCAATGCTCGGTTAGACATTGTGATGCTCATTTTGCTGTTTATTTTATATAGTCAACCAACTAAAAGGGTTTAAACCTTAAAGCCAGTGCAGGGGAATAGTAAAATCCATGCACTGGCTTTTAAAATAGGAGAAGAAAAACTAAAATAGAATCCTTATATTAAACTCTCCGACGACTGCTTATTGTTCAATCGGTAAAATCACTTCTACCTTAGTTCCGTTGTTCATTTCACTTTCTATCTTTAATTGACCTTGATGATCTTCTACTATTTTTTTGGTCACGATCAGCCCTAAACCGGTACCATCAATCTTTGTTGTATAAAATGGAGCAAATAGATTTTCCATATCAGATTGATTAATTCCACACCCTTGATCAATAAAGCAAATAGACAATGTCTTGCTTGCCTGAAATGAAGAAATAACCTTTAGCTGACCACCATTATGCATAGAGTCAATACCATTTTTAATAAGATTAATAAATGCTTGCTTTAACTGATTCTCATCACAAACAACTAAAGGAATATTCTCGTCAAACTCTAATGTAAGCGCTATCCCTTTTTGGCGGGCCAGCTGCTGATTTATAGATATTACATAGGAAAGAGTTTCATTTATATTTTTCAATTGAAAGTGAGGAGATCGCGGTTTGCCAAGCACCAATAAATCATTAACAATCGAATTAATTCTGTCTATTTCTTGATCCATAATGGAAAAATACTGTTGGTCATCTTCGTACTTTTCTTTTTGCAGCTGGGTAAAACCCTTTAGGGAAGCTAGGGGATTTTTTATCTCATGTCCTATTGAAGCAGCCATTTGCCCAATAAATGCTAGCTTTTCCTTATGCCGCATCTCCTCGTGTATTGAAGTCAATGCAAAAATATAGGAAGAAAAACGTCTCATAAAAATATAAGCAATCACAGATAAAATACTAATAATGGCCATCGGAATGACGACTGCTGCCGATTTTATATAGATTCCTACTATTAAATATCTGCATAACGAAACGCCGACCACCGTCCAATAAAAACGTTGGTTAATAAATATAGGAGAAAATAAAAGCAAGATAAGCTCAGCCGCATTTCCGCTTCTATACTCGCCAGTTTCCCCCAAAAACATGATAATATCACTTAATGCCGTGATTCCAAAATAAACGAGAATATATAAGTACTTAATGATATGAAGCCTATTTCTTTTCATCAGCAGATACGAAACAGGGATTAAGCTAATAAAGATTACATAATTCCAATAGCTTAATGGGCCGATTAGCCCAGGTTCGGTGTTCGAGATAAACTTTGGATAAAGATAATAATAAAAAATATCATACAAAGCTAAGGTGATATAAAAGGATAGTAAATAGGCAGAAAGTGCCCGCTTTTCCTCATTTTGCAGTAAATAGTCTACTTTCACTTTGTTCATCAGAGTTCCTCACAATAAATAATAATACTTATTATACCTTTTTTCGCTAAAAATCGACAATTTCCTCCCCGTCCGATTAACAGTCTAAAAGAAGCATGAATCATTTGGGCTTTTACCCGTTCGAATTCATGCTTTTAGTATTAGTCTTTAATTTTATAATAAAATTCACGGGCTCTTGCTGCTACCTCTTCTGGGACTTTGTATGTAAGTGGTTCTTGGTGGAGGGCCTGATAGAAATTTATGTCGCTCGTGTCCATCATGCCAATAGTGAAACGCGGTATAAGACGGACATGAATAGCTTGCTTTAAATCCTCATTTAACGAAATATTTAACGCCAAGTTAAAGCTTGCAAATCCTTGTTCTATCAGCGTTTGGAAGATTGCCTTCAATCCAACTGCGAAATCTGTCCAATCCTGATCATTGAGATCATTTATTGAATATTTTTCGGGAAATATAGCGACAAAATCATTTTGACCTTTCGGAGCGTAGGCATGCATCCAAGCTACATTTCCTTTTTCTCCGATCCATCTTTCTCTCATTGCCTTTTCCGTTTCATAAAGATTGGTAAATACATCCTTATTGCCTTCGTAGTCTTTTGTTTTTTCCTCGAGCTGAGCTTGATAGTTTGTCGGTGAATCTGATGCACAAACCTGAATATGAGGGTGAAGAACACTCCCACCAGAGTTAGGCAAATAATTCCAATTTATAGATGCATAGCGTGCTTCAGGATCAGACTCCATTATTCTATTTAAATAGTCCTGTGCAGCCAGAAATGCGTTCGTAATTAACTCTGTTGTAAATTCCTCTAGGCGAACATAATGCTGTCCGGAGAAAATAACAACCCCGTTATGCTTACTATAAGGAAACAGATTCGGAAAGACTACCGCTTCTCCTTTAATAATTCGCCCATTTTGAGTAATTTCTTTCGGAAAGAGCGGGGTCATTTTCAATAAGTTTTCCTGGCAAAAGGGACATCTAGCCCCCCTATTTTGCTTAGCAATTTCTGTGTAGTCTGGCGGTGTAAATACTAATCCAGAATCATAAATAAGACGAGATGATTCCCCGGTAATCGGATCAAAACGGATCTCAGTCCTCCGCTCAATCGGATTTCCTTTGCTATCATAAAACTTAAACCATTCTTCTTTATTCTGAAATGCCATTGCCATGATTCCTCCCCCTTTTTGCTAAATTAGCATGAATGGATTATATTAAAATGCAAGAACCTTCTGAAAAGTGTCCTCGAACGCCATCGAGTATTTCTGAATATAAAGAAGGTTATTGGGATGATGGGTTGTTTACCTAGGTACTTTTCCCATGATTATACCATATTTTGCATAGTTGATAAGTTGATGACTATTTATTCATAGTTGTCACGCATTTTCCATAATCGGACCTAAATGTAAATGTTACAATAGACATGAATCTATACAAAAAGGGGCTTAAAAAATGGCTGAATTAAAACTCGAGCATATTTTCAAAGTCTATAATAATAAATTTACTGCCGTTAAGGACTTTAGTCTTGATATTTATGATAAGGAATTTATCGTTTTCGTTGGGCCTTCAGGGTGCGGAAAATCAACTACTTTGCGGATGATTGCTGGACTTGAGGAGATTTCGCAGGGGGATTTCTATATAGATGGAAAAAGGGTTAATGACCTCCCTCCAAAAGATCGAGACATGGCTATGGTTTTTCAGCACTATGCTTTATACTCCCATTTGAGCGTCTATGAAAATATGGCATTTGGATTAAAGCGCCGGAAATATTCAAAAGTGGAAATCGACCGCCGGGTAAATGAGGCAGCCCATATTCTTGGTATTCAAGCCTATTTAGATCGAAAGCCAAACGTTCTATCTGGAGGACAATGTCAGCGTGTTGCATTAGGGAGGGCTATTGTTCGTGATGCCAAGGTATTTCTCATGGACGAGCCACTTTCTAATCTTGATGCAAAGCTGCGTGTTCAAATGCGTTCAGAGATTATCAAACTGCACGAGCGATTACAAACGACGACCATTTATGTGACTCATGACCAGACAGAAGCCATGACGATGGCAACTAGAATTGTTGTTATGAAGGATGGAGTCATTCAACAGGTCGGAACTCCTATGGAGGTTTATAATCATCCTGAAAATATTTTCGTTGGAGGATTTATTGGGTCTCCTGCAATGAATTTTATTAATGGTGTTCTTGAAGAGAGCGGATTTAGAGCAGGAAGTACTATCCTTTCTGTACCTGAGGGAAAAATGAAACTCCTTTGTGAAAGAGGCTATTTAGGTAAAAATATCATCCTTGGGGTTCGTCCTGAAAATATTCATCATGTTTCTACCTCCATAGAAAATGGATCCGTTATTTTGACTCAAGTTGAGGGTTCCGAGCTAACTGGTGCTGAATTAATGATTAATGCGAGTTTAGAGGGTCAAGGTTTTGTCGCACGTCTTGATTCAGACGCTAATATTAAACGCGGAGAAAAAATTAGGCTTGCTTTTGATATGAATAAGGTCCAATTTTTTGATGATGAAACGGAAAAGAGGATTGGATAAATGTAAAAAGGCTATCTGGTAAGGTAGGAAACCTTAAAAGATGGCCTCTCGTTTAATTTAATCCTGATTATGATTTTCAAGGAGATGCGCCTTTGCTATATGCAATTGTGCCATGGCAAAGTGTCATATACACATCATAATTCTCATCTAAAATGACTAAATCAGCATCCTTCCCAACAGCAAGGCTGCCTTTTTTATCAAAGGCATTAAATTGTATTGCAGGATTAGCTGATCCCATTCGGATGACATCCTCTAGTGTGCAGCCCGTATAGGACATCATATTTTTTATCGCTTGTCCTAGTTTCAATATACTACCAGCCAAGGTGCCATTGCTTAATACAGCTTTTCCATCCTGTACAGTAACTTCTTGACCGCCTAAATCGTAGCTTCCATTTTTTAAACATTTGGCTCTCATAGAATCTGTGATTAAGATAATCCGGTCAGAGCCTATCATTTTATGGGCTAGTTTCACAATCTCAGGTTTAACATGTATTCCATCCGCAATTAACTCTACTCTTAATTCCTTTCTTAAAAATACCGCACCTACGACACCTGGCTCGCGATGATGCAATCCACTCATCTGATTAAAAAGGTGCGTGGCATGAGTTGCTCCGGCCTCAATTGCCCCAATAACCACTTCATATGTAGCATCTGAGTGGCCAATTGAAGCAATGACGCCTGTTTCTTTCAAGTGACCGATAAGCTCTATTCCTCCATCAATTTCAGGGGCCAAAGTAACTAGTTTAATATGATTTTTCGCTAGCTCTTGCCATTTTTTAAATATTTCTACATTAGGTTCAATAATATATTGAACGGGCTGAGCACCCGACATTTCTTTATTAATAAAAGGGCCTTCAAGATGAACGCCAAGTACTTCAGCTTGATTCCTATTATTCTGGTTTTCTATATATTCTCCCGCGTTGATTAATGCATTTGCAATTGCTTCCTCTGACTGGGTCATAGTTGTGGCAATAAAGCTAGTTGTTCCTTCCTTTGGAAGTGCAGCTGCCATCGTATCAAGGGCTTCCTTCGTTCCGTCCATGAAATCTGCCCCGTCTACTCCGTGAATATGAACATCAATCAGCCCCGGTATCACTGTATAATTTTTAGGTGTAATTAGTTCTTGAAAGCCATAGACATTAACACTTTTTAAATCTGCCATTTCGCCAATTTCAGCTATCTTTCCAGCTTCTAATTTGATAAATCCATTGTTGATTATTCCTGTCTGGGAATAAATATTAATATTCTTCAACAATAATTTTTCACGACCTAGGTTGTTCACTTCATCACACCCTTGTTAGGTTCCTGACTTTTCAATTTTCGCTTTTCAGGTGCAATGAAGCAGCACCATATATCCCAGCTTTATTTCCAAGAGATGCTTTTATAATTGATACATCTGAATAATTTTCCATGATTAATTCTTTTACTTTCATCGAAATCTTCTTAATGAGGTGTTCCTGTTCCATTACCCCGCCGCCAATAATAATAGCAGGGGGATCAAATATATGAATAAGGGAGGTTAGGCCTAGAGCAACTTCAAAGGTCCAATCTTGTATAACTTTTGCTAGTTTTGGATCTTTTTGATTTTCCTCAGCAAAAATAATTCTTCCATTTAGGTAATCTTTATTTATTTTTTTTGCTTTTTTGACTAATGCAGAAGTCGATGCGTAAGTTTCATAGCATCCTAAACGACCGCATCCGCATTTATGACCTTGTGGATGCGTAATCATATGGCCAAATTCAGCGGCTATCCCCTTATTCCCTTTATATAACTTAGATTCTAGAACAATTGCCCCGCCAATTCCGGTACCATAAGTTAGACAAAGAAAATCATTTAAGCCCTTACCTACACCAAAGTACTTTTCACCTAGGGCAGCTGCATTCACATCGTTTTCTACTAAAACGGGGATACTAAATTCCTTCTCTAAAATATCCTTTACGTTTACTCCCGACAGATCTGGAATGTTTTCACTAGAATATATATAACCTTCTTCACTATTTACTAGACCTGCCGTACTAATCCCGATTGCATCAAATTCATGGAATTCTGAGATTAGATTAATTAGTTTTTCAACTAAGTTTCCTTCACTATTCCTAACTTTAGTTTCGTATTCTTTCATCACTTCAAAATGCCCATGCTTATTACATAAACCTATTTTTATTGAAGTGCCCCCAATGTCAATTGCTAATATTTTCATTTATTCAACCTCGCTTTCACCTGGCAAAATGATTATTCTATCAGCCGCAAAATCAAGATAGTCTTTTAACCGGGATAAATTGTTTTCAATTAGAGAAGTACCATGCCCTTCCGGAGTCTCCCCTGTGGCAAAGCCCAGTTTCATTTTTGGAGTCTTTCGAACTTTTTCAATAATGAATTTTGACGCTTCTTTGCTCATCTCTTCATAATTCTTCACTTTAATGATTTTCATGTTTCATCTCCATTCTTTTAAAGGCAATACTCTAATATACATGACCCAGATGCCCGTTTTGATCACATACCCCCGTCTTAATAGAAGTACCCCCAATGTCTAAAGCTAAAATTTTCATTTCATTTATCCTTTTTTTATGTTTGATTTCTTTTATTACATTTTACTATCCTTTAAAGGAATAATTTCCAATTGTTTGTTAAAATAAAACAAATTCAAATCATAGGAGAATTAAGCATGGAGCATTTTATAGAAAATGATTATTTAAGAGGGATTAAACTTAAACGTGATCATATCCCTTCCTTTAACAAATTCCCATTTAATTTACCTAGCATTCAAACGCTGGATGAGCTATCCTTTCATCCGAATGTAACTTATTTTGTGGGTGATAATGGCATGGGGAAATCAACTTTATTGGAAGCGATTGCGGTTGCGGCTGGATTTAATCCGGAAGGCGGTTCATTTAATTTCAATTTTGCTACTTATGATTCCCATTCGGAATTAGACAATTATATTAGGTTGGTGAAGGGAGTTATAAAACCTAGTGATGGATTCTTTCTTCGAGCAGAAACCTTCTATAATGTAGCGTCTAATATTGAGGAAATGGATAGGGAATTCGGGACAAGCCCGAAAGTTATCGATTCTTTCGGAGGCGTGTCACTTCATAAACAGTCACATGGGGAATCTTTTTGGGCAACTTTCATGAATCGGTTTGGGGGAAACGGCCTTTACATTATGGATGAACCAGAAGCAGCGTTATCTCCCCTGCGACAATTATCCATGCTGGCAAGAATTCACGAATTAGTCCGTCAAAATTCCCAATTCATTATTGCCACTCATTCACCCATCATCATGTCTTATCCGAATGCTGCCATTATCGAATTTACAGAGGATGGCGCAAAAGAAACTCAGCTTGAAGAAACGGGACATTTCCGAATGATGAAACAATTTTTTGAGAACCGAGAAAGAATCCTTCATCATTTACTGAACGACTAAAAATACAACTACGGAAGAATTTCATTCCTTTTATTAATGAAAAGATCTAAAGAATGCCATATTAAGTATAGGATTAATTGGAAGGAGCAAATTTCTATGGAATTTTTACCACGAGAACAAATCATTAATGAATTACAGCAGCCGTTTCAATCCTATATCGAAAAATATGGTATTGATGATATTGGTATTTTTGAGGAACATGGTGAAGGTGATCGGTACTACCTAGGATATACTGTGAATAAAGAGGGGAAAACGTTCCATATTCATAGCCCTTATCTTAAAAATGATCAAGGTGAATTAGTACAAGAAAATGATGAGTGGACACTTGAATCTGATAATCCTAGTTTGAAGGATCATCGTGGTTATGATGACTTAGAAAGTGTGTTTCGTGATATCTAATTGAAGTAGTTTCTCCAAAAACGCATGGCTAATAATGAAATCCATGCGTTTTTTTTTACTTGTTCTGTTCAGTTCAGGCACCCGTTCTCAAAAGTTTTAACTTTTTGCGGACACTGAGAACATTATTTTCATAATAACGCTATTTTGGAGGTGTGGTCGGACACTGAGTACATTAATTAATAAAAATCACGTAAAAATGAAGCATTTTAGCGAAATAACGGAACGTATGTCCGTTTAATCCAAGAATTACCCTAGTAGACGTAATTATGACATTAGTATATTACCAACTTAAGCCCTTCATTGGCGTAAGAGAATAAAGTATAAAACGAAAAAATCGGTAATGGAGAACCAAAACTCCTTGCTGGTTTTTTTATTATTTTAAGGGGCCTCTTAAAACCATTAGTAATAATCACAAGCTGGATTTGGCAATACTAGCTTAGTGAATGAGTAACTTGGGCTTTATGTATATCTCTAACGTTTAAATAGAAACAGGCTAAGGGGAGGAACCATTTTGGAGCACGCTTGGCTTTCTTTATTACCATTTATCATCGTCATTTCCATGTCTATATGGTTAAAAGACATTCTGCCGGGACTTGTTGTTGGGCTTCTGGTTGGATCTATCCTAGTATCATCTGATCTATTAGCCGGTACTCAGCAGGCGATTTCCTATGTCGTCAAAACTTTATCTAACGATACAAATATTAAGATTGTCGGGTTTTTATATTTATTTGGCGGTCTGGTTGGAATGATGAATATCGCAGGGGGCATTAAAGGCTTTTCAGAATGGATTGGAAAACGTATAAAGACCGAGCGCGGGCTGCTTGGGCTTATTTGGCTGACCCTTCCGTTTACGTTTATGATGCCAATGTTTCGGATTATGATGATTGGACCGATTGTTAAATCTCTCATTAATAAAATGAACCTTTCAAGGCAAAAGGTGGGCATGACACTAGATATATCGACAGAGTCCGTTATCGTCTTATTACCAGTAGCCACAGCCTTTGTCGGATTTATGGTCTCTTTAGTGGCCGGGGGAATCCAAGGTTTAGACTTAGGAATGTCACCCTATCAAATATTTTTACTAAGTATTTTATTTAATTTTTATGCCATCATCATGTTAGTCATCGGAATTATCCAAACCTTTTTGCCGCCTTCTAAGAAAATGATGAATCCCAAAGCAACAGCGAATCAGGAACATAGTGAGCATGAAGAACATGAATTCCATCGATTGGGCATCAAAAAGGAATTGTCTTTAGTAAAAGCACAGCCGTGGCATTTAATCTTTCCAGTCTTTATCTTGCTGGCATTATCGTTATTTCTATTATGGCAAAACGGAACTTCCCTCGGGGCCAAAACCATTTTTGAAGCATTCTCCATGGCAGATGCCACGTTTGTCATGCTTTTGGCAGTTTTTATTTCACTTATTTTAACCTTCACCTTTTATATGATAAGGAGACAAAAATTGAGTGAAGTCCTGTATCACTTTTACGATGGAGGTAATCAAATGATGCAGGCCATCAGTCTCCTTATTTTGATTTGGGCATTAACTTTGTCGGCCGAAGATCTTGGCTTTTCAGAATTTATTGGGTCAACATTAGGAACCTTTTTACCTGCTTTTATGACCCCTGCAACGATATTTTTGATCGGATCGATAGTCGGCTATTTTATAGGGTCATCGTGGGGAACTTGGGGATTATTTATGCCTCTGGGAATCACCTTAGCCGTTTCTACCGGGGCTTCTATCCCTTTGACCGTAGGGGCTGTATTTGCCAGCGGAGCATTTGGGGCAATCACCTCGCCGCTTGGTGATACAACCATTACAACTGCATCTATTCTCGACCTCTCTCTTGTCGACTATGCCCGCTATAAATTGAAGGTTTCTGCTATAGGCGGGGCTATAGCGATTGTAGTGTATTTGGTAAGTGCATTATTGATTATTTAAATTTATGATATTCAAAAGCCCCAACAGATCGTTGGGGCAATGAAACTTGAAGGGTTATTATTTAACTATTCCAGCTCTTAATTTATTCACCCCAAATTCAAGATAAGCCTTTAAACAGGTAAGCATATAAACCCAGCCTTCCTTATTATCTATCAATTGGCTGATGAAATCATCAGCTTCCTCATTAAAACCTTCTTCATTAACTTCAATAATTGTACTTGAATCATCTAGTTCATCTAGTGAAATGGTGACATTATGCTCCTCTCCATTCGCACCCCATTGGAACACAATTTTTTTATTTTCAATGATTTCTATCATTTTTAGTTCGCCTTCGGCATTGTACTCATCATATCTGCATGTAATGATCTTACCCGCTTCCCATTTTTCAGAACTTGACGAAAACCAAAAGTTACCAATTTTTGATGGATCCACGAAGGCTTCAAATACTTCATTTGCCGGTTTAAATATTTTAAACTTTGTCAGATTGTTCATATGCATTCTCTCCTCAATTTACAAATTTCTATCAGGTAGACCTATTATTTTATCCAAAAGCTTTAGTAGACAAGACACTTATCCTTCCATATTTTTTAACCGCTTTTTATCAAGTTTCCCCAAAGGAGTATATGGCATCTGATCGATGAAAACGATCTCTTTTGGAACTTGAAACCTTGCAACTCTAGGGCGCAGCCACTCAAAAATCTCCTCTTCTTTAAGGTTAGCATGTCTCATTGGTTTCACGAATGCTTTCAACCTCTGTCCAAATTGTTCGTCATTCATGCCGATCACAGCCACATCTTCTATAAGATTATGTTGGATAAGAACCTGCTCCAATTCAATCGGGTACACATTTTCTCCAGCGGAAACAACCATATCATCCTTTCTTCCGCATAAAAAATAATACCCATTATGATCACGATAACCTAAATCACCTGTTTCAATCCAAGAAGCCTTCCTATTTCTAAATGACCACTTACTTTTCACGCAAAATTGTCCAATTGTACCGTCTTCTGCCTCATCCTTATTTTGATCCAGTACTTTTAAGGGGACGCCATTTATTCTCTTTCCAATCGTATGAACTGAATACTTTAAGTCCTGCGGGGCTGCAATAATATTTAAGCCCGTTTCCGAAGTGCCGTACAAATTGCACAAGACAATTCCTAATTTATGAAAAACCTCATCTGCAAGTTTAGGATTAAGCTGTGCACCGCCGGAAGCTATACATGAAAGAGATTTTAAATCCTCAGCATTATGCTTTAACATTTTATGGATCATTAGAGGCACGACCGTTACGACTTGAACCTTGTGTTCTCGAATAAGCTGGCAGGCTTTTTGAGCCTGAAACCCTTTGCTGATCACCACTTTTTTTCCTAATGCGATAAATAAAAATAATACAGCAACACCATAGCCATGGTAGATAGGAGTAGCAATATAAACAGGATTGTATTTTATAAGCTTAAGTCTAGTGAGCAAACTGACAAATGGATTTAAATAATGAAATAGTGATGGTTTATGAGGGGCTTCCTTTGATTTTCCTGTCGTGCCGCCAGTCATCAGCATGATTTTTCCCATTGAAGTTCTATGCAATTTTATTTCCTTAATTAGATTTGTGGTCATTAACTGATTGATTGCAGGCAGATGATCATGATAACTCATAACCATTTCTTTTGTGTAGTTTGCATGTTCGATAATCGTCCTTAACTCCGGATCATATACAAGGAAGTCAAAATGATGTTTTTCCAATTGTGATTTAAACTGATTTTGGCTCATTTCAGGATTGAGTAAATAAATATCTGCTCCTAATCGAGAAACAGCAAAAATAGATCTGACTAATGAAGCGTGATTTTTACACAGAAAACCTACTTTCTGACCGCCACTAAGCCCGTATTTTTCTAATAGAACCATAGAAAGCTTTTCGGATTGAAAGAATAATTGGTTGTAGCTTATTGTTTCATTATCGTCTACTAATGCAACTTTGTTCCCGTATGTCCCTTTTGCAATTTGCAGGAGAGTCATGATATTGATTCCGTTCTTTGAAATCGCTGCCAGTAACCTATATAAGCCTAAAGGGGAAAGTAATTTGATTTTATATAAAACGAATATGAGTTTTAATATATTCAAGTTTCATTTCCCCTTTTTTCTTAAGATAATTGGGCTAAATCTTTCCCACATTCCTCTAAAAACTATTGATGCAAGCTGCCCAAATATTAGCCACCATGGACTGTACCTTTTTCTTTTTGTATACATCGTTTGGCAAATGATTTTGGCAACATGCTCGGAGGACATGGCAGGCATTTTTTGATAAGCAGCTGTTGGCAGGATCATTGGTGTTTTAACTAATGGCAGATAGATCGTTGTGGTTGAAATCTCCTTTGCATTCAATTCAGGAGCTCCGGACCGAAGCCATGTATCAAAGGCTGACTTGGATGCCTGGTATGCAGCCCAAAAGGGAAATGGCAGCAGTAAAGCGTTTATAGTAGAAACATTAATGATCTGACCTTTATTTTTTTCAAGTATCGGAATAACTGACAACAGTAGTTGAACCGGTGCAAAATAATTAATGGCCATCGTACGGGTAAAATCGTGGTACCGATCTAGGGAATGCATAATAGATCGATTAATTGATATTCCCGCATTGCTAACAACGATGTCCAATCCGGAAGGCAGGTGTCGAATGAATGTCAGCAGTCCCTGCATCTCTTCATCCACTCTTAAATCTGCTGGAAAAATACTAACTATTGCTGCTGACTTTTCAATTTCTTTTTTCATCGTCAACAGCTTCTCTTCTCTTCTTGCTACTAATAGTAAATGGACATTTAGCTCCGCTAGCATATAGGCTAACTGCTCCCCAATACCTGAGCTTGCACCCGTAATAAGGATTGTCTTTCCATGCAATGTGCTTTGCAGCTTCACCTTGTTTAAATATGTTGGCGGAAATAATAATCTTTCCAAAAATTTATATTTAGGCATCATAATCCCTTTTTTCAAATTTTGTTATATACCCTAATATTCTATGAAAAAAGCTAAAAAACCTTTATCGGAAATAAAGAAAGAGACCGTTCCACCAAGTAAGAATAGGAACCGTCCCTTTTAATTTCATTAATTCATAACCCACTTATCCTTCATGAATAAGATTCTTCCAATAATAAAGAGTACAATCATACAAATGACGTTACTTGCAATCGTTATTAAAATATGTTCTATATTGACAATACCGAAAACTAATTCCTTCAATATACTGAAAAGGTTCATGATTGGAATCGCGAAATGCTCAAAGCCTAATTCATTGATTCCAATTCCGGATATAACCATCGTTGGAATAATTGCCAGCATCATAACAGGCGTACTATAGCTTTGCGATTCCTTTACCGTTTTGCCAATAATGCTTGTAATCATAAGGATTGATGCGTTGAACATGGCATAAATAATCGAGGTTAGGATAGCCAAGCCGATGATGATTCCTGCGTTTTCTCCAAAAGTGACAGCCTTTTTCAGATTTTCAGTTAACAAGCCAATTTCTAATGCTACGACAATTAGAGTGATAATTCCGGTTATTGCTCCAACAGTTGCAATAGTCAGCCATTTTGCAAAAAGCAGTGTTGAACGGTTGACTGGTGTCATTAATAGAGCTTCCATTGTTTTTCTTTCTTTCTCGCCAGCAAATAAATCTGAAGCAGCCGGACCTGCACCGACCCCAATCGCAATTGATAAAATTAATGGAATGAGCATAGCAATTAAATTAATATTAGGATCCTCTGCAGACATTTCCTTTTGATTAATAGCAAAAGGCTGAATGACCGAAGATTCTGTTCCTAGCTTCTCCAATCGGTCTGAAGTGACCGATTTTTCGTAAGCTGTTAAAGCGGTATTTACTAGATTCATCAAATTCGAGGAGTTCTGGCTAAAGGAATTACCGATAATGGTCACTGAAGCCTCCTCACCTTTATTAATGCTTTCGATAAAATTAGAACTTAGTTCAAGAGCAGCTAAAGCCTCACCCTCATTCAGAGCTTCTTCAGGATTTGCTGATTTAACAAATTCAATATTTTCAAAACCAGAAAATAGGCTCTCCTCTTCTGTACCAAATGATTGATCTACAGCCAGTGTATATGTCTTACCTTCATCACTAGATATTAATTTTTCATAGAAAAAGGTCATTCCAGTCATCATAATAATTGGCAGCAATACCGTTAATAATAAAGTTCTGCTGTCACGGAAGCAGTCTTTTAATTCTTTAAAGAAAATTTTACGAAGCATAGTGGTTTCCTCCTCTAACAAGCTTGCTCATAAAAATATAATTAAGATCTCGGCTTTCTTCAGACTTATAAAGGGTTTCAAGATTTCCATTGTATACCAGTTCTCCCTTATGCATCATCACAACCGAATCACAAAGCAGCGAAACTTCCTCCATAATATGGCTGGAAAAAACAATCGTCTTTCCTTCACGTTTCAGCTGATGAACAAGCTGACGGAATACATTGGATGAAGTAATATCTAATCCTGTTGTTGGTTCATCGAAAAGAATGATTTCAGGATTGTGAATAAGCGTTCTGGCGATGGCTACTTTTTGCCGCATTCCTTTAGAGAACCCGCCAACCTTTCGATCGAGATAATCCCTCATGCCAAACATTTTCGTCAGGTCATCAATCCGTACTTTTGTTTCATGCTTTCCTAAGCCATAAAGGCTTGCAAAGTATTCAAGATTTTCACGAGCGGTTAACCGGTCATACAGCCCTGTTTCCCCTCCAAAAAGCACGCCGATTCGTTTCTTAATTTCATTTGGATTTTTTACTGTATCATATTCCCCTACAGTTACACGGCCTTCTGTAGGAGTAAGTAATGTAGCAATTGTCCGAAGCAAGGTTGTTTTTCCTGCGCCATTCTCACCTAGCAGCCCTAGTACTTCTCCCTTAGAAACGTTAAAGGAAACATGCTTTAAAGCCGTTACATATTTCTTCTTATCCTTAAATTGTTTTGTCACTTCATGAATTTGAATCATCGTCTTCATCACTCCGTCTGTTTTCATTTCTTGTATTTATCTTACAAGGAAACAAAAAGGGAATCTGCACTTATGTCGCGAATATTCCTTTTCGTGTCGCGAAAATGACAAATTCTCTATTAAGAATGGTAAAATAATGAAAGCAGACTCACTTGTGAGGATGAACCGAGCTTTTTATCGTAAAGGAGTTCATTATGAGGATTGGTCTTGTAGATGATCGCAAAATTGACTTAGACAAATTAAATGGAATCATTTCAGGTATAGAAGGTGTGGAAATTATCTTCTCCACCACATCTGCAGAAGAAGCCTATGAACATATTAAAAAAGAAGCAATTGATTTATTAGTTGCCGATATTGAGATGCCAGACCTGTCGGGGTATGAACTGGCAGATATTATTCATTCACACGCCCTGAATATTTCAGTCATTTTTGTTACCGGAAATAGCGGTTATGCTGTTCATGCTTTTGAAATTAATGTACATGACTATATTTTGAAGCCATACCCGAAGGAACGTCTGATCCAATCAATTGAACGGCTCAAGGAGAAAACAAAGTCTGCTGAGATCAATGGACGGCTTTATATCAAACAGAAAAATAATATTCATATTATTCAAAAGAAGGATATTATTTTTATAGAAAGATCCGGAAGGTCTACTACGATCTATACGAAATCTGGACAGATCAAAACATACCAAACGCTGAATGAATTGGAGGGCGAACTTCGAGAACGGGATTTCATCCGCTCACACCGATCGTTTATCATCAATATTGACTATGTGCTGAACTTCTCCCTCTACGCAAAGAATTCCTATATTGTCACCTTTGAAGGCATTGAGGAACAAGCTATGATTACAAAGGAGAAGGTAGATTTTTTTCAGCAATATTATTTTTAAAGGTGGAAAAAAGTTGAAACTGAACAAAACTTATTGGGGGATCATGGCTTTGCTGGGGATTGTTCACCTGAACTCACTGCTGAAGAATCTCCCTATTCAAATTCCAATTTTCATTACTTGCTTCCTTATAACTGGACTAATCTATTTTTTATATAAAAAAATCCCTATCAAGGTTTCTGTATTAGGCTATATATGGACTTCCGGCCTTTTTTTCATTCAGGCATTGCTCATCTTGATATATGTAATGGTTAAACCTTCATGGATCTATCTCATTCCATTTTTTATTTTTATAGGGATCGAAAGCTTGCGAGTTTTTTGGGCAACCGAGAAGACATCATTTACTACAAAGCTCAAGGTGTTTGAAGAACAGAATAACCAATTCAATGAAACATTTCGTCTCGTACGGAGTGAGAGACATGATTTTTTAAAGCATGTTTCTGCGATCCACTACTTGCTGGAGGATGGAAAGCCTATTGAGGCTAAGAGCTATCTTGATAAATTAGTTGATGGGTATGAAGAGACGAATTTATCCATCAAAGGGGAACGCGGTGTAGTTGCTGGGGTTCTGCATAAATTATACCGGCAAGCAAAAGCTTCTGGCATAGAAGTTGTCTACGATTTCGATTTGCCTTTATCAACATTACCCCTTTCTGATCAGCATGTGGTCGCATTAATTGGCAATCTTTTAACGAATAGTATTGATGCTAGTTCAGAGTGGCAAAGGAATCATAAGGAACAAGCTTGTATTACATTGCAATTTTATAAAAGAAGCGGGTTGTATCTATTAATCTGTAAAAATAATAGTCTTCCAATCCCTCCAAATATATTAGATGAATTATTTCAGACATATGGAAAGACAACCAAAACAGGTGATCATGAAGGCTTAGGAACAAAAATCATCCATGATATTGTCAAAGATCATCAAGGATTTCTCGATTTTGTGTATAAAGATCAAGAATTTACAGTGAAAATAAAATTACCAGCTATTCAATAGGATCTAAATATTCTTTCAAAAAAAATCACGCCCCTCCTACATAATAAGACTGGGCGTGATTTTTTTGTTTCACTTTGTTTCACGAGATACTTGTTTCTTCATTTTCCCCATCACCACTAGAAGTATGGGGATTGCCAGTAAGGAGGATAAGCACAGCAATCCAAAAACAAGAATTGGTTTGTCATACCCATATGTATCGAGCAGAAATCCTCCAAGTGCTGGCCCGATAACATTTCCGATCTGTGTAAAACCCATCGCCCCGAAATACGTGCCTCGCAAATGTGGCTTTGCAATATTATCCATGAATAGATCTGTCATGCTAAACATTAACACTTCTCCAGCTGTAAAAATAATCATGACAATAATCCACACAAACATTCCTCTAGCTAAACCAAAGCCAATTAAACCTAAGCTGATCATGATACTGCCCAGCATGATGGATGTTAAAGGCGAGTATTTTTTTCCAATCGATAATAGCGGATACTGGATAGAAATGACAGTAAGAGCATTTAACGCTAATAAAATCGAAAACGTCTTAGCTCCATTTTCAACAAGAGAAGTGTTCGACAGGAATTGAGGCAGAGTAGACGACAATTGGGAATATCCAGTAATCGCCAAAATAAAACCAATTAACGACCATAATAAAATGGTATCTGATTTGGTAATCCTCAATGCTTCGATTAACTTGACACGATTACCAGCGTTCTCATTTTCTTTTATTCCAGTTTTAATTGATGTCCTTTGATAGGTTAACAGGAGCGATAATCCGTATAGGGCATATACACCAGCCGCAATAAAAAAGGCAGAGGTGGATTTAGATGAACCTAAGTAAAACCCAAGGAGCGGACCGAAAATCACACCGACATTAATCGCAGTATAGCGAAGGTTAAAAATAAGCAGTCGATTTTTCGGTTCTGTTAAATCCGCCAGCAAGGCTCTTGATGCCGGTTCAAAAATAGAACGACAAAATCCATTTAGCGCGTTCATAAGAAAAAAGCCCCAAACCGCTTCCACTAAGCCAAAGCCAATAAAAACAAAAGCCCATAGAAAAATGGAAATTAATAAAACTTTTTTTCTGCCAAATCGATCGGAAAAATAGCCGCCAAAAAAGCTCGTTGCGATCCCGACCAGTGAACTTACTGCAATAATCAGCCCTGTTTGAGTAGGCGAAACTCCTTTTACATTTGTTAAATAAATAGCCAAAAACGGAATGCTCATGGAGGTTGCCATTCTTCCGAAAACCGTTCCAATGACAATATTCCATACAAGTGGATGCAAATTTTTAAGTGCTGTCATATTGTTTCCTCTAATCTATATTCAATAGTGAATCTATTCTAGCCTTTTATGCAGATTATGGCAATATTTAAATAGTTTGATAGTTTCTATGCAAACTTTATGCTTAAATTACATTATAGAGAAATTTAGAGGAGGAAACTCAATGCCGATAGATTTAAGAAGTGATACTGTTACAATGCCTACCGAAAAGATGAGAGATGCTATGCGCAATGCCGAGGTTGGGGATGATGTATATCGTGATGATCCTACTATCAATCGTTTAGAGCAAATAGCGGCAGACTTACTCGGAAAAGAAGCCGCTTTATTTGTCACAAGTGGAACACAGGGAAATCAGGTAGCAGTATTGACCCATACACAGCGAGGAGATGAGGTTATCTTAGAGGAGAACTCCCATATTTTTTACTATGAAACTGGCGGCCTCGCAACCATCGCAGGGGTACAGGCGAAGACAATTAAAGGTATAAATGGGCAAATGCCTTTATCTGAAATAAAGAAAGCCATTCGCGGAAATGACATTCACTTTCCAAGAACTAGCTTAATTTGCTTAGAGAATACTCATGCGTTTTCAGGTGGGCGGGTTTTGCCGCTTAGTTATATGGAAGAGGTTTATCAGCTTTCAAGAGAGTATCAGATTCCCATCCATTTAGACGGGGCAAGATTATTCAATGCAGCTACTCGTTTAAACGTTCATCCTAAGGAAATGGCCAAATATGCAGACTCCGTTCAGTTTTGTTTATCTAAAGGACTTAGTGCTCCAATGGGCTCACTATTAGTAGGAACAAAGGAGTTTATCGAACGATCCAGAAAGTGGAGAAAAATGCTCGGAGGCGGAACCCGTCAGGCAGGTATCATTGGTGCGGCAGGAATTGTGGCTCTAGAAGAAATGATTGACCGTTTGAAAGAAGACCATATTCATGCAAAAACCCTTGCTAAAGGACTATCCCTAATTGACGGAATTGAAATCGATTTAGATAGTGTGGAAACCAATATTATCATGGTGAATATTGATCGACTCGGACTGGACTCCGAGGAATTTATCAAGCATTTAAGAGATCATGAGATTCTAGCAACCTCTTCTGGTCCATATCGAATCCGATTTGTAACACATAGAGGTATCACGAATGATGATGTCGAGAAGGCAGTAGAAGTTGTTAAAGCTATAGGTGCGAATTCTAGACAGAAACAAATTTAGGCTATATAAGGGGATGTGGGGAGATCATCGCTGCCCGATAGTCGGGACCCTCCCCAATTGCCCTATAAACAATGCATCATACCCTCAGCCTCAGCCCATTTCACCGAATAGCCTTGTCCTTTTGCACAAAATATAGAGGCGGATGTGAAATCAGGATCCGCATTTTTATCATACCCGATACGTTCAATGACCTCCTGCTCGTTATGACATCGGTCATAGCCTGCAAACGTTAATGCAATGCGCCCTTTGCCATGAGTAAAAGAAGCCAGCACCGTTCCATAATCCATAAAGGTTGCAACCGGAACAATTCCCGTCAAAATTGCTTTTTCGCCCTCCGTCACTGGCGGATCAAAGCGGCCGTATGCCGTTTGAATATCCGATAACACCCTGCCCATTTGGTCTAAATCCACTTTGATTTTGAATTGATAGTAAGGTTCAAGCAATACGTTGCGTGCCTTTTCTAATCCTTGTCTTAAAGCCCGATAAGTGGCTTCCCTAAAGTCACCCCCATGGGTATGCTGATTGTGAGCTTTTCCGGTCAGCAGCGTAATCTTTAAATCTGTAAGAGGCGAGCCGGCAAGCACACCGTGAACCTCCCGTTCTTGAACATGCTGGCCGACTAAATTTTGATAGCCAATGGATAAATGGTCAGTATGGCACTGACTTTCAAAAACAATTCCACTATTTCTTTTTCCTGGCTCTAATTTCACATGAACTTCTGCATAATGACGAAGCGGCTCAAAATGCCCGTACCCAATCACTTCTGTTTCGATGGTTTCCTTATAAAGAACTTCCGGCTTTTCAAAAGCAATGTTTAAATGAAACCGATCTCTAACTAATTCCTCTAGCACTTCAAGCTGAATAGCTCCCATAACATGCAGGTGAATTTCCTGCAAACTCTCCTCCCACTTTACATTAAGCGAAGGGTCCTCTGCTTCAAGCATACGAAAATATCGCAAAACCTCTTTTACATTCACTCCGGACTCAAACACGACTTTTGAGCGAAGAGTTGGCACTATTTCGTATACAGCTTTTTCCTTTAGTGCCCCAACTCCATCACCAACGGATGCGCCTGTAATTCCTGTAACTGCAAAAAGTTCTCCAGCGCAAGCTTGATCGATTTGTTCATATTGACTGCTATTATAACGGCGAATTTGTGTTACCTTTTCCGTTATTCCATCGCCATAATTCATCTCTTCCCGTACACGTAGCGTACCAGTATAAGCCTTTATAAAAGTGATTCTTGTCCCATTTTTTTCATAACGAACCTTATAGACCCTGCCGGAAAAAGGTGTATTCAGAGGGAAGTTCGTCACTGATAGTAATTCCAATTTCTCTAGAAAGCTTTTTACACCTATATCCTGAAGAGCTGACCCACTTGATACGGGAGAAATTTGAGCTGATTGAACCATTGTTTGCATTTTTTGAATCCATAATTGAGGTTCGTATCCTTTATCCAAATAGTATGCTAGTAATTCCTCATCCCTCTCAGCTAGAAATTCGATTAATTCATCCGCCATTATTCCATCAGTTAAAGAAGATGTTATGTCACAAATATCTACTGTTAAACTACTGCGTATTTCATCTAACACTCGGTCAATATCCGCACCGGCTCTATCAGTTTTATTAATAAAGAAAAAGGTTGGAATGCTGTGCTTTTTCAACAGATTCCAAACCGTCTCCGTATGACCTTCTACCCCCTCAACAGCACTGACGATAATAACGGCCAAATCCATCACCTGAATAGCTCGTTCCATTTCTGGAGAAAAATCGATGTGTCCCGGAGTATCAATTAAATAGTAGGTAGCATCCCCAAATTCAAAGATCCCTTGATCAGCAAAAACGGTAATACCACGCTGCCTTTCTATTTCATGGCTATCAAGAAAGGTACTTTGATGGTCAACCCGTCCCCGTTTCTTGATCGTTTTTGTATGGTAAAGCAGCTGTTCTGAAAAAGTGGTTTTTCCCGCATCGACATGAGCTAATATTCCAATTGTCTTGTTCATTTGTATGTTAACGCCCCTTATTCCGCTTAGGTCTGTTCTAGTAGTTATCATTATAGCAAGTTTGAGGTACAAGTGGGGCGGGGTACGGGTTCGTTTCCACTTTTTCGTAGATTCCCATAGAATTTGAACTCTTACACGCTTTTGTTCCGATTGCTTTTTCGAAACGCTGCAAATTCTTGTGCTGATTCGGTTAACCGTCTTTCCGTTTCCTCCATCATGTCAACAAGCAGTTCCTTCACACTTGGAACATCTTCGATTAACCCCGCAATCTGGCCACTGTTCATAAATCCATTTTCCAAATCGCCTTCAATCGCACCTTTAATATGTTTTTCTTCCGATGTCCATTCTGCATATTCCTCTAATGTCATTCCCGCTTTTTCCCGATCATGAAGAGTCTTCGCGTATGGTGTTTTTAAAATTCTTCTGACCTGACCAACACTGCGGCCAAAAATCATCGTTTCTGTGTCGCCTGCGTTAACAAGATTCTGTTTATATAAATCGTGAAATGGTGCTTCTTTTGTCGCGATTAGTCTAGTACCCATTTGCACTCCGCTTGCACCCAGCATCAGTGCTGCCGCTAGGCCTTTGCCGTCTCCGATGCCACCAGCTGCCAATACTGGTATGCTCACATGCTTCACAATTTGCGGAATAAGCGTAAATGTTGTTAATTCCAGACTAGAGTTAATCCCTGCGGCCTCATAGCCTTCCGCTACTAAAATATCCGCTCCAGCCGCTTCAGCTTTTTTGGCATGCTTTACTGATGCAACGAGGGCAATTACCTTCACACCATGTTCATGAAGCACTGGAATGTAAGGAGCCGGATTTCCCGCTGATAAGGATACAACTGGAATACGGTGATTAATCATGAGTTCAATTAGCTCCTTCGTATAAGGAGATACACTAACCGCGATATTTACAGCAAAAGGTTTATTCGTGCGCTGCTTCGTTTCAAGAATAATTTTTTCTACTTCATTTGGTGCCATCGTGCCGCAGCCAATTGTCCCAAGACCTCCCGCTTCGCAAACAGCCGCTGTCAGCTGTGCATTGCTGATATTACCCATTCCCCCCTGGATAATCGGGTATTTGATTTGAAGCAATTCACAAACAAATTTCATCATTATCCTTCATCCTTTCTCTATAAAAAGACTGCCCAACACCTGCCTATATAATGGGCGGTTCTGGACAGCCTGTTTGAAAGTGTTGTTCAAAAAATAGGACTATTCATTTACATTCTCAACAATAGCAGCAATTCCCTGGCCAACACCGATACACATTGTCGCAAGGCCATATTTTTCATCACGTTTCTTTATTTCATAAAGAAGTGTCGTTAAAATGCGGGCACCGCTTGCTCCAAGCGGATGTCCGAAAGCAATCGCCCCCCCATTAACGTTCACCTTACTTTGATCAAGTCCCAACTGATGAATACATTCAAGCGATTGAGATGCAAACGCCTCATTCAATTCGATTAGTCCCAAATCATCTACTGTTAAACCTGCCCGTTCAAGCGCTTTTCTTGATGCATAAATCGGACCAAGTCCCATAACGGCTGGCTCAAGCCCCGCTGTTGCACCTGTCACATATTTCGCCAGCGGCTTCAAGCCCAATTCTTTAGCTTTTTCAGCGCTCATCAATAGCAGGGCAGAAGCTCCGTCATTTACTCCTGAGGCATTGCCAGCTGTTACTGTACCGCCTTCAAAGAGCGGGCTGAGTTTGCCGAGCTTTTCCAGTGTAGAATCTGGGCGTGGATGCTCGTCTGTATTTACAATAATTTCATTTCCTTTACGGTCTTTGTAAATAACCGGGACAATTTCCTCTGAAAAACGATTTTCCTCCATCGCCTTTTTCGCACGCAGCTGGCTTTCAAAGGCAAATTGATCCTGGTCTCTTCGTGAAATATTATAACGCTGTGCGACATTTTCAGCCGTTTGCGGCATGGAGTCCGTGCCGTACATTTCTTTCAGCTTTGGATTCGTAAAGCGCCAGCCAATCGTTGTATCCTGCAATTCCATATTGCCGCGCGGATAGTCCTGAGAAGGCTTCGCCATCACGAGCGGTGCACGTGTCATACTCTCTGTTCCGCCCGCGATAAAAATATCACCTTCGCCAACAGCAATGGATCTTGCTGCATACAAGACCGCATCCAAGCCAGAACCGCACAGGCGGTTGATGGTCGTTCCGCCGACTTCCACTGGAAGGCCCGCAAGCAAAGCAGACATTCTCGCTACATTTCGGTTATCTTCCCCGGCCTGATTCGCGTTGCCAAAAATAACCTCTTCAATTTTTTCTGGGGGAAGTTTAGGGTTTCTTTCGATAAGTGCCTTAATAACAACAGCACCTAGGTCATCTGGTCTTACATCTTTTAAAGCTCCTTTATATTTGCCTATCGGTGTACGGACAGCATCAATAATGACTACTTCTCTCATTTTTTTACCATCTCTTCCTTGTTCGTATAGTCATAAACACCTTTTCCGCTTTTTCGACCTAGACGTCCGGCCTTGACGTACTGTTCTAGAAGCGGTGCCGGGCGGTATTTCTCGCCAAGCTTTTCATGTAAATATTTTAGGTTGTTTAAACGGACATCAAGGCCGACAAGGTCAACTAGTTCAAATGGCCCCATTGGATAGTTCAAGCCAAGTTTAATAGCTTTATCAATTTCTTCAGGTGTTCCGAGTCCCTCCTGAAGCATATAAAACGCTTCGTTGCCGACAAGGGCACTAATCCGGCTCGTTACGAATCCTGGGAATTCATTAATTACGACTGTTTCTTTCCCCATTTTGACAGCTACTTCCCTGATGACATTTGCTGTTTCCTCACTCGTTTCCAAGCCGCGGACAATTTCTACGAGAGGCATTTTATGTACAGGATTAAAGAAATGCATCGCGATTGTTTTTTCTGGTCGTTTTGCATAAGAAGCAATCTCTGTTGGACTCATTGTGGATGTATTAGTAGCAAAGATGCAGCTTTCAGATGCATGCTCTTCCATTATTTCAAACACTTGTTTTTTAATTGCTGCTATTTCAGGAACAGCTTCAATGATTAAATCAGCAACTGAAGCTGCTTTAGACAAGTTACTTTCATAGCCTAAATTAGCACGGGCTTTTACTGCTTCTTCTGGAGAAATTTTTCCCCGTAACAGTCCTTTTTCAAAAATCGAGCCAATTTCCTGCTTGGCATTTTGCAAAGCTGATTCATTAATGTCTACTAATGTGACTGAATATCCGCCAACTGCTCCAACATAGGCAATGCCTCTGCCCATTACGCCGGATCCTACAACCACAATGCGGGTGATCATATCGATTCTCCTCCTTATGCATTCAATGAGTATGGAAAGATAACCTTATTTCGCTGTCGTCTTAACTAATATTTATAAATTCACCTTTGCTAATCTCCACTTAGAATAACACTTCTTTCTCTGCCTGCATTACTTGTATAACTCACCTTATTATTTTCCTAAAAAAATAGGCTTTCTTTTTTGCAAAAATGCTTCAATGCCTTCACGATGATCAGCTGTTAATCCAGCCGCTCTCTGGCCTTGTGCTTCGTGTTCAAGATAGTCTTCAAAGGATAGAGTGGAAACTGCTTTTAGTGAGCGTTTGATTAAACCTATCGCCTTCGTCGGCATAGATGCAAGGCGTGAAGCAAAGCTGCTTACCTCTTTCTCGAAAGCCTCCACTGGGATCATCCGATTCGCAAGGCCAATATGAACAGCCTCCTCAGCGGGCACTTTTTCTCCCAATATAGCGAGCTCTGCCGCCTTTGCATGACCAACGAGCTGACTTAGAAAATAGAGATTTCCAGAGTCTGGAATGAGCCCTACATGTATAAAAGCATTTACGAAACTCGCTTTCTCTGAAACTAGTCTAAAGTCACACGAAAGTGCAAGGGAAAATCCTGCTCCAGCAGCTACTCCATTTACTGCTGCGATAATCGGCTTTTCACATTGTCTCAATTGTTTAACCATCGGGCCGTAATGGTTTCTTAGCACATCGCCATGATCCATTTTTTCATCGACTTCTGATAAATCTTGGCCGGAACAGAACGCCCGGCCCTCGCCAGTAATAACTATGCAGCGTACCTTATCGTCCTTTGAAGCGCTTCTTACGGCGTCTTTTATTTCACGGTTCATTTGCGCAGTAAACGCGTTAAGTTTGTCTGGCCTATTTAAGTAAAGCCAGGCAACTCCATTTTTAACGTCATAACGGATCGTTTCAAACATGCAATTCTCCCCTACTTTCCTTTATAATTCAGTTTTCTTTCCTTGCGTCCAATAAAACACCTACATTGAACAGTTCCATGTGAGGGTTTTTGCCTCACTTCCTCCAAAACACTTACATTGAACAGCTCTATGTGAAGCTTTTGCCTCGATTCCTCCAAAACATTGCTTCGATTTTATCCCTTGCCTCATTCCGTCTGATAAATTGTTCTAGTTTCTCTTTTCGGCCACCATTGTAAGATTGGCCATTTCTGCTCCTCCTATTAAATCTATTGGAAATGATTAATTATATTACACCTTTATAACGTTATTGTAGTTTATCGTTATATGAATTGTAAATATATTCAGACATTTATAGAAAACTTTTTTCTCGATATAAATACCCGTTACACTCAACCTCTTAGACTGCATAAAATTCTCTCATGATTCTTAAAATAATATGGATACTATCCGGTGATACTAAAAAAAGGAACATTTAGGAGGATTCCCTATTGGATATATCATGGATGGCTTTTATGATGATTATTTTAGCAAGTTATCGTTTAACCCATTTAATCGTTTTTGATAAAATAGCAGAACCTTTAAGAAATCTTTTTTTAACGAACAAGGAAACTCCCGACCATGAAATCAAAAAGGTGCCAAAGTCCATGATTGGTTACCTTTTAACCTGTTATTGGTGCACAGGAATTTGGTCTGCAATCCTGCTCTGTACAAGTTATCTTTTTCTTCCCTCCATTGCTAAATTTATTATTTTCATCCTTTCCATTGCAGGAGGACAAGCCATCCTGGAAACGTTTGTTGGGGTAAATATCAAAAAAACTGAATTGTATAATGAGCAAATAAAACATAATTCAAATTCCAATTAGAGAAGACCGACCCCAAGATTGAAAAACAAAGTCCAATCCCCCAGTACAGAAATACTTTAGTATACTGAGGGATTGGACTATGAATATTCTCTATTAATACCTATCCTGCCGGCAACTTCATTTTATCCATGATTGTGGAAAAAAAGCTTCTGACGGATACAATTTTGTTGTATTTATGATCAGAGCCTTCATTTATGATTTGACTACCTGTTAACCGTTCAAACATTTCTATTCCTTGTTCGTTATCTCTAGAATCCTTATCCAGTAGTTCGGGGGAGTAGACGTATTCCCCTTTCATAATGCTGTGTATTGAGGCGATTAACTCCTCGCTTGGGGTGTCCTTCAATAAATAACCTCTTACACCCGCTTTCAGGGCACCTTCAAAATAGCCTGTTTTTGCAAAGGTTGATAAAATGATTACCTTACACCCTGTTGTCATGCAGGCATCTACTACCTCAAGTTTGCTCATTCCGGACATGTCTATGTCCATAATACAAACATCGGGCTGCAATTGTTGTACAAGGGTTAGGGTCTCTTCTCCATTCCTTGCCCGACCGACCACTTCCATGTCACTTTCCATATTTAGAAGCGAACCTATAACCCCTAACAGCATTTCCTGATCCTCAGCAATGACAATTCGAATCATTTTCATTCTCTCCTTATCTAGATGCACCATTAAACAAAAACTCCCCTAGAGTGAAGGGGAGCCAGTCGAAGTTACAGTTCAAGCGGAAACTCTATTTTCAACTAAAGCTTTAGCTTCTTTAAAACTAACGAAATTCTTGTTTTGCTCATCCCATAGACGGAATCGGAGCGACTTCAAACTTGTGGCGAGAGAGATCGTCGGAACGTTTTGTAAGGGTGGCGTATTATTGTGTGCCTGTTCTAGTTTATAATTTGGAACCCTTGGACTTAAATGGTGAACATGGTGAAACCCAATATTTCCAGTTAAGAATTGCATAAGTTTTGGAAGCTTATAAAAGGAGCTTCCTTCTACTGCCGCTTTCACATATTCCCAATCTTTATCTGCTTCAAAATAAGAATCCTCGAACGTATGCTGTACATAAAACAACCAAATGCCTACTGAACCAGATAGTAAGAAAATCGATCCTTGGACGAGAAGGAATGACTGCCATCCTACCGCCCAGCAGAGCAACCCTACTAAAGCAGCGATTAGGACATTCGTCAAATAAGTGTTCATGCGTTCCTTCTTTTTGGCACCTTTACGGTTAAATCTATTTTTAAGAAGAAATACATAAATCGGTCCTAATCCGAACATAACGAATGGATTACGGTAAAAACGATAAGCTAAACGAAGTCTGAGCGGCGCCTCTAAATATTCATCTACTGTAAGCGTCCAAATATCTCCTGTCCCGCGTTTATCTAAGTTCCCGCTTGTTGCGTGATGAACGGAGTGCTCATGCCCCCATTGATCAAAAGGAAAGATTGTCAAAACACCCATTGCTGTACCAACTATTCGATTGGCACGGCGATCTTTAAAAAAGGAATGGTGGGTGCAATCATGAAAGATAATAAAAATTCTCGTTAAAAAACCAGCCGCAATCACAATGGGCACTAATGCCAGCCAATATGATACGGACAGGCTTAAATAGGCAAGATACCATAATGTAATAAATGGAACGACCGTATTAATGAGCTGCCATACACTTTCTTTTGTCGTTGATTTTTCAAATGGAGCTACTTGTTTTCTCAAATTCTTCGTGTTTTGTAAGGTCATTTATTTAAATTCCTTCCTTGAATCCCTTGTTAATTTTAATTATAAAGGAAGGGATTTGGAGTTGTTAGTAGCAGGTGTCACCTACAAGGCATGACAAACGTCATGTACAAGATAGACTTAAAGATAAATTCTGTAAAACACTTTCACGGAATATAAACAAGAAAAGCCTCCATTTCGGACTTAATGGACCACCTTCCCCATGACAGCTGCTTAATGAAAACCAGTTGTTTTTTTAAAAATAAAATCCAACTCGTTCGGTATTTCACGTATAATGAACCATATTCACATCATGCATATGATAATCCTTTAGGAGAATCCTATTCATGAATTGGAAAAAACGAAAAATGAGGTTTATACATGAATGAAAAAAGTTTTGCTGATTACCATTTAAGTGATGAAATAAAAAGAGCACTAGCTGTATTAAAATATGAAACTCCCACACAGGTTCAGATTGATGTCCTGCCATTAGCACTCGAAAAGCAGGATCTTGTTGTTAAATCTCAAACAGGCAGCGGGAAAACTGCATCCTTTGGTATACCTATTTGCGAAATGATTGAATGGGAGGAAAAAAAGCCACAGGCATTAGTTCTAACACCAACGAGGGAGCTTGCTGTTCAAGTTCGAGAAGATATCACGAATATCGGAAGGTTTAAACGAATCAAAGCTACCGCCCTATATGGAAAAGAACCTTTTTCGAAACAAAAAGACGAATTAAAACAAAAAACTCATGCGGTTGTAGGTACACCTGGCCGTGTCATAGACCACATTGAAAGAGGAACCTTAGTTTTAGACCAAATAAAGTTTTTGATCATAGATGAAGCGGATGAAATGCTCAACATGGGTTTTATCGATGAAGTAGAAGCGATAATAAATGAACTTCCTTTAGATAGAGTAACGATGATATTTTCCGCAACGTTGCCTAAGGATGTTGAAAATCTCTGTCATAAATATATGAAGGATCCTATTCATATTGAGATTGAGTCTACTGGGGTAACATCGGATACCATTGAACATCAGTTAATCGAGGTGAAAGAAGAAGAGAAAATTTCACTTCTTAAAGATGTTACGATCGTTGAAAATCCAGATAGCTGTCTTATTTTTTGCAGAACTAAAGAAAATGTAGATACAGTGTTTACCGAATTAGAAGAATCCAATTATTCTTGTGAACGAATCCATGGAGGGTTAGAACAAGAAGTGCGGTTTGCCGTTATGGATGGGTTCAAAATGGGAAATTCCCGTTATCTAGTGGCCACCGATGTAGCTGCAAGAGGAATTGATATTGATAATGTGACACTTGTGATCAATTTTGACGTTCCTCTGGAAAAAGAGAGCTATGTCCACCGTACAGGTAGGACTGGCCGTGCCGGCAGCAAAGGCAAAGCGATCACGTTTGCAACACCTTATGAAGGAAAATTCCTGAAATCAATTGAAAAGTATATTGGCTTCGAGATACCTGTTATGGAAGCTCCTAAATATCAAGAAGTGGCTGCAGGAAAAGCTGCCTTCGAAGAAAAAATGAGTGGCCGCAGAGCCGTTAAAAATAATAAAACTGCCCGAATAAACCAAGATATCATGAAACTTCATTTCAGCGGCGGAAAAAACAAAAAGATTCGAGCTGTAGATTTCGTTGGAACGATTGCAAAAATCCCTGGAGTCACAGCAAATGATATTGGAATTATTACGGTCAAGGATCATCTGTCATATGTTGATATTCTTAACGGAAAAGGCTCACTAGTTTTACAAGCAATGGAGAATACAACAGTCAAAGGAAAGAAATTAAAAGTTAGTAAAGCAATTAAATAATTAAAAGACATAAAGGACGATTATAAACACAAATAATTGTCCTTTATCTATTCTATAAGAAACCTCTATTTATTTCCTCCTATGTAATTTAATTCCACATTGCATCATCCAAATACTTTTTCCCTTTTCAGAGGTGGTCATGACGAGCGATTTGTGTGAACTCTTATGTAAAAGCGTACTCTGAAGCCTCATGACGAAAGTTTCGGTGGTTTCCAATAAAAACAGCGTTCATGGTGAACGATTTTATTATACAATACAAATAATACCATTGCTTAAAGGAGGAGCACTTATGAAATCTTTAATTCGTGGAGAAAAGGTTAAATTGTCCGATTTCACCCCTTCCACTCAGCTTCAGGTCGAAATAAACGTTGCGTCCGGTTTTGAAGTTGACATTACGTGCTTTGGGTTAAACGAAAACAAAAAAATTGCCGATGACCGATATATGATCTTCTATAACCAGCTTCATTCACCTTTAAATGAAATTCAGCTGCAATCCCATAACAGCGGCAGCGGAACTTTTTTAATCGATTTATCCAAGCTGCCACCCACTTCTCAATATTTAGTCTTTACAGCAACCATTGACGGAAATGGAACAATGGGGATGATTTCTTCCGGATCTTTTGTCGTAAAAGCAAATGGACAGCCAATCATGGAATATTCTTTTCAAGGATCCGATTTCAGCAATGAAAAAGCAGTTATTATATCGGAAATCTATTATAAATCGCTTTGGAGGGTTTCTTCTGTTGGTCGAGGCTTTGATGGTGGACTAGCTGCCTTATTGAAGGATTTTGGCGGTGAAGTGGCTGAGGAGAGCCCACAGCAGCCTGCATCTTCGCCAGTTACACAAGCTGCACCAACTCCTCCCTCTCAGCCAATCAATACTAAAAGAATTATGTTAGAAAAGAAGATGGAGCAGCAGGCACCAAAAATTTTGGACCTTTCCAAAAAAGCAACAGTCAGCTTACAAAAGGTTGGCTTACAAAACCATCAAGCCAAGGTTGCACTTTGCTTAGACATATCAGGCTCAATGGCAAATCTGTACCGCTCCGGAAAAATCCAAGAATTTGCAGAAAGGATATTAGCACTCGGTACGCGCTTTGATGATGATGGCTCCATTGATATTTTCTTATTTGGGGCAAAAGCTCATGATGCTGGAGAATTGACGATTGATAACTTTAATGGCTTTGTCAATCGGTTAATTAGACAATATCCATTAGAGGGCAGCACGTATTATGGGAAGGTCATGAAAACAATCCGCAACCATTACTTTGGTTCAGCAGAGAGGCGGAATAGTGCTTTGCCAAATGACGTACCTGTCTATGTGATGTTTGTGACTGATGGTGCAACCTTTGATGAAAAAGAAACAATCAGCCATATTCAAAGCTCATCTTACGAACCAATCTTCTGGCAGTTCATGGCTATCGGGAAATCCAATAAAGGGACAAAGCCAAGAGGATTCTTTAGAGCGTTTCAATCCGATTTTTCCTTCCTGGAGGAGTTAGATAACTTAACAGGACGATATTTGGATAATGCTAACTTCTTCAGTGTGGAAGATCCGCAAACGATTTCCGATCATGAGTTATATGATTTGCTTATGGCCGAGTATCCAAGTTGGGTTCGGGCTGCTTCTGATAATGGGTTGATTCTTAGAGAAACAAGCAAAATTCACTGATAAAAATATTTGTCTGAAAAGCAAAAAAGGGAAACACGGCTCACGATTAGCCATGTTTCCCCTTTTTAATTGTACTAAAAAATGTAGTGAGTTATTCAAATATCGGTAAGGTTACTACAACCATCAGTAAATACAAGATGGCAATATAATTAACCGAATATAGAAACATGACCCGAGCCCACTTCTGATCATCTTTCGCAAAAAATCCCCTTATACTAATCACTAGCCATGCGATATTAAGCAAGGTAGCAACGAATAGGAACACTGTACCGAGCGGAGCTAAATAAAATGGCAGCGGAAGCAAACATGCTACATATACAAGAATTTGCCGCTTCGTCATAGAAAACCCATGAACAACTGGCAGCATGGCTACACCTGCTGCTTTATACTCATCATGTTTCCTTATAGCTATGGCGAATGTATGCGGCATTTGGAAAATAAATAAAATCAGAAACAATACAATTGGAATTATATGAATGCTAGACGCAATAGCTGCCCATCCAATTAAAGGAGAAACAGCCCCCGAGATACTTCCAATTACTGTATTCAGAGTAAATTTTCGTTTGGACCACATCGTGTACAATATAACATAGGTAAACCACCCGATAAATGCATAGAAGACAGCTTCAAGAGTTGTAAAAAAGAGAATGAGGAAACCCAATATGGAAAAGGTAATCCCCATAAATAATACAGCCTTTAAAGTAAAATGGCCTGTTACGGTCGGACGGTTTTTCGTCCTATCCATTACTCTATCAATATCCACATCATACCAATTATTAATAATAAGTGCCCCTGCCATTACAAATGTACTTCCAACCATAGTCAGTAAAAATAACGGTATTTGCTCCATAAAGGATTCATTTGAAAAGTACAGTGCTAACCAGAATCCGGTAAACACCGGCAGAACATTGGCTATTAATACATTCGCTTTGAAAAGTGACCTTAGATCAGATAAGAAAGACTTTTGCGGAGAAGGTGTTCTATCCGTACTCATCTTATATCCTCCCCCCATGACTTAGTTCAAAAAATGATAGCAAAATCCTCTTTATTCATGCATGTCAAATACATAAGTTTTATAAAGAGGCCCATCTAATATTAACACAGATAGCTTATAAAATTGAAATTCTATATACAAAATTCTACACATTTTGCTAAAAAGCATACTTACTTAGACTATTCGGCGAAATTATCGTACTTTTCTCTATCAAAAAAAGAGGTTTTTTTAATTTTTTTAATGTCATAGCAAATAATAATAAAAACTTTGACATTCAAATGGCAATCATGTAAATTACTATATGGACGAACATTTATTAGGTGTCCTTGCTTAAATATTCGTTTTTAGGGGTGTATAATATGGAAAACGTATTTGATTATGAAGATATTCAATTGATTCCGGCGAAATGTGTTGTAAATAGCCGTTCTGAATGTGATACAGCTGTAACTTTAGGAGGACATACATTTAAACTGCCTGTCGTTCCTGCAAATATGCAAACAATTATCGATGAGAAGATTGCTATTTATTTGGCTGAAAATGGTTACTTCTATATCATGCATCGTTTTAATCCAGAAAAACGAATTTCCTTTATTAAAGATATGAAGGCTCGTGGATTAATTGCATCTATTAGTGTAGGTGTTAAGGAAGAGGAATATGGATTCATTGAAGATTTAGCACAGGCTGAGCTTGTCCCAGAATTCATCACAATTGATATTGCGCACGGCCACTCTAATGCTGTAATCAATATCATTCAACATATTAAAAAGCACTTGCCGAACAGCTTTGTGATTGCAGGAAATGTTGGTACACCAGAAGCAGTAAGGGAATTAGAAAATGCTGGTGCAGACGCAACAAAGGTTGGGATTGGACCAGGTAAAGTATGTATCACGAAGATCAAAACTGGCTTTGGAACTGGCGGCTGGCAATTAGCTGCTTTACGCTGGTGCGCAAAGGCGGCTAGCAAGCCTATTATCGCAGATGGTGGCATTCGTACACATGGAGACATCGCAAAATCGGTAAGATTTGGCGCCACTATGGTGATGATTGGCTCTTTATTTGCCGGCCACGAAGAATCACCAGGTGAAACGGTCGAGAAAGACGGTAAACTATACAAGGAATACTTCGGTTCTGCTTCCGAATTCCAAAAAGGCGAAAAGAAAAATGTAGAAGGCAAAAAAATGTTTGTTGAATACAAAGGTCCTTTACAAGAGACATTAACGGAAATGGAGCAGGATCTCCAGTCTTCCATTTCTTATTCTGGAGGAAGCAAACTAAGCTCCATTCGCAATGTTGACTATGTTATTGTGAAGAACTCTATATTTAACGGTGATCGTGTTTATTAATAGCAACCAAGGGGCCTCTATCCCGTAATGGTCAAAACTTGTATACCCTCTGACATGAGGGTATTTTTTATTATTGGATGAGTAGCGAGATTAGCTGCATTTATATTGAATAAAAAGGAAATAACACTTATAATTGAGAATGAATTTCAATTCAGACTATATTGCTCAGTATATTTTTTCTGGAGGTTTTGATTTGTTATTACGCTTTTTTTCTTATTATCGGCCATATAAATGGTTGTTTATCCTTGATTTTGTATCAGCAATTATTGTGGGCATATTAGAGCTTGCATTTCCTTTAGCCGTTAATCAGGTCATTGACCGGCTGCTCCCAGAAGGAAATTGGAGCATTATTCTTTTAGCCTGTGCGGGACTGCTTCTGATTTATCTTCTTAATACAGGATTACATTATATTGTTACTTATTGGGGACATAATTTAGGTATTAATATTGAAACAGATATGCGCCAAAAGCTGTTTACGCATATGCAAAAGCTTTCATTTGGATATTATGACAACAATAAGACAGGACATAGCATTTCACGGCTGACGAAGGATCTTGAGGAGATTGGGGAAGTGGCCCATCACGGTCCAGAAGATGTATTTGTTGCCATCATGACACTTGTTGGCTCTTTTACCTTGATGGTCAGCATTAACTGGAAGCTTGCGGTTATTTCTTTTATCGTCATCCCTCTTCTGATTATATTTGCGATTTATTTTAATAAAAAAATGACAAGAACCTTTCGAAGAATGTTCCAGGATGTAGCGGAGATTAATTCACGAATAGAGGACAGCATCGGGGGTATTCGCGTCGTTCAAGCATTTGCTAACGAAAAGTATGAGCAGAAAAAGTTTAAAGAAAACAATGAAAACTATCGTCTAACTAAGCTGCAATCCTATAAGATTATGGCGCAAAATGTGATGGCTAATTATTTGTTTATGAGAACCATAACTCTTTTTACCCTACTATTTGGTACGTTTTTTGTTATATCTAGAGAATTAACTTATGGGGAGTTCGTTGCTTTTATCTTGTTATCAAATATTTTGATCGGCCCCATTCAAAAGATTAATGCGGTTATTGAAAGTTATCCGAAGGGAATTGCTGGATTTAAGCGATATACAGAAATTATCGACACGGAGCCTGATATTGAAGATTCCGAGGATGCTATTGAGATGGAGCCCGCTGGAACAATCCAGTACAACAATGTTTCTTTTGGTTATGAAGGAAATCAACCTGTGCTTAATAATATTAATCTATCCATTCAACCCGGAGAAACTGTTGCTTTTGTTGGCCCATCTGGTGCTGGAAAAACAACCCTCTGCAGCCTCCTTCCGCGATTTTACGAGGTTCAAGAAGGCTCCATATCTATAAATCAAATAGATATTCGGGATATTAAACTATCATCCTTGCGCAGACAAATTGGGATTGTCCAGCAGGATGTGTTTCTATTCTCTGGTACTATTCGCGAAAATATTGCCTATGGGAAATTGAATGCGACTGATGAGGAAATCTTAGATGCTGCTGAAAAAGCGAAGCTTGATGACTTTATCCAAAGTCAGCCTCAAGGTCTTGATACGATTATTGGTGAAAGGGGCGTTAAGCTTTCCGGCGGACAAAAGCAGAGGCTCGCCATTGCCCGAATGTTCCTTAAAAATCCGCCAATTCTAATCTTGGATGAAGCTACATCCGCCCTTGACACAGAAACAGAGGCAGCGATTCAAAAGTCATTGGAGGAACTCACTGAAGGCAGAACCACGCTAGTTATTGCTCATAGATTGGCCACCATTAAAAATGCTGATCGAATTCTCGTTGTAACGAAAGATGGAATTGCGGAGCAGGGCAACCACCAAGAACTGCTGGAATCTGAAGGAATATACAGCAGGCTGCATCAGGCTCAATTTAGTTGAGAGCATTAGCATATAAAATTAAAAGCCTGACTCGCTTATCACTGCTGAAGTCAGGCTTTTTACTTCTTACTCCTAATTAATAGACTATGGCTGTTTAATGTATATAGTCTGGCCGATAAGATGAATAAATCATCATAATTTTTTCTCACATATTCCTCCATTATATTTAACCCCTTCTGAAATTCATCCACTAAATAGTGAGTGTACTTTTCATCCCATGAAAACTGATTAATTCTTAGTAGTTCCTCTGCAATTATTTGGAACTTAAACTCAACTGAGAGAAGTTTTATTTGATACAATTTGTCAGAATTTGAATAAACAGTGTTCCTATTCTCATAGCTTTTATGAACATATTTAATAAATGTCATTATTTGGTTAGCCAGCATCTTCGCTTTTTCCATTTCGAAATTAACTTTCATTTTCTACTCTCCCAATTATTTATTATCAATAACTTAATCAAGAAGAGTGTATGAATTTAGCAGCCATAATAAAACCTAAATTTTTCTGGTACTGGCTGTATTGTCATTCGTATAATCGTCCATTTAACTTTGCCAGGAGCCTCCTCTAAAATGTATCTTATCCGCTCACCTATGATTGATTTCATTTGTATGGAATATGATTCCCTTAAAAGAGGAAATTATGATCTTATAAGTCAAAGAGCCCTATATAATAGAGCTCCTTAGTTTCTTGATATATTTAACGTTTTTAAATGCCGGAAACATTTTACGAAAATGCCCTTCCCTTATACTGCCTTTACGAAATCTATAAATTTGGCAACCTTTTCATCTAAGAACTTTAGAGTCCCCTCATCTACAAGCTGACCTGTCTCATCGAATTTCTGATTTGCAAGACCAATCAATACCTCATTTCCACCAGGAGGAAGTATCTTAGCTTGAACACCAGGCGATGATAGAATTTCACGTAAATGCATTTGAGCACGAATGGTACCGAGCATTCCTGGAGTCACGCCTAGAGCCATTACTGGTTTGCCAATGAAAACCTTGTCCACCCTAGATGCCCAATCTAAGGCATTTTTTAAAACGCCAGGAACCGACCAATTGTATTCTGGAGTAATAATGATAACCCCATCTGCACTTGCGATTGTCTCTTTAAATTCCTTTACAGCCTGCGGCGGATTGTTTTCTTCATCTTCGTCAAAATGAGGGAGACTACGAATGTCAGTAATAAACATATCCATTTTATCGACATAACGTTCCTTCATAGTCTCAGCGAGCTGTCTATTAAGAGAACCCTTTCGGATACTTCCAACCATCGTAACAATTTTCATAATATAGAACCTCCCAAAGTATTGTTAATCATTTTTGAATATTGAACCTGATCTTTCGAGGGTTATCTATCAGCATTTTTATCTATTAGCAAAGTATCAAAGGTTTGTGGATTATAGAATATTTTCATATACAAAATAGTTGCGTGTAAACAAAGGTGCCTGAAATACCGAAAGCACGCAATGCCTTCAATTAATTTACTTATCTTCCCTTAATAAATAATCATTTCCATCCTGGTCCTTAAATGAAAACATCGTTCCAAATGGCAGTCTCATCATTTCCTCCACTTGTACTCCATTTTGTTTCATTTTCTCATAAGCTGATTCGATATCAGTTGTACTGAAAAGTATAGATGGATGTGCAACCTTAGATGGCTGATGTTGTTCCATTGCCGACTTAGAATAAAGCACTAAAGTCGTAAATTCATCCTCGCCTGGCCCAACCTCAATCCAAAACGCATCTGGCCCCATTGGCTGTTCAAATTTTAAAACAAAGCCAACCTTATTGATCCAAAAGTCTTTTGCTGCTTCCTGATCTTGTACATAAACCGTCACTTTTCCAACTTTGTTTATCATCCAAAAAACTCCTTTTTATAAATCAAGATAGACAAAATTAGTTTATCAATCCGGAATATCAAAAGCAATTTTGGATGATTAGTTTCCTCCTCTTCACTTAAGCCCATATGCCAGGATAAACTATTTTACTCATTAGCATTTCATTATGAGGGGGTGTTATCTTCGAGGACCCTCATTCCGTTATTTATTCGAATAGATTGTTTTTCTTGAGGTTATCGGACCCCGTTTCCGCTATTGCATGCAAAAGAATGCTATTTTCCCTTGTTTTTTATAATTAAGAGATTCTCTTTCCTATTCAAACCCCAAAGATGCTGATTTTATGGAAATAAAGGATTCTCTGTCCAAACAAAATGTATTTTCACTTCTCACCTCTCTTATTTTTCATTACATCAGCTTTCAATGTACTATGTAAATGACAAATGGCCAAAAGATAAAACTAAAGAAATAAGCATATACATAGAAGATAGAATGGTTATGATAGCAATAAATAGTTTCATATGATGAATAGGTACCTTATTTGCAAAGTGTGCCCCTATTAATATCCCAACAATCGTACCTATCAAACTTGCTATAATTAACATGGTGAGATTACCCATACTTGCATGAGCAAAGTACCCAAATATAGATGGAATGGCAATAACAACTGAGTTCAACAAACTCACTCCAACGGCTACCCTTATATTTACCCCTAAACTTGCTAATAACGGAACGAGTAAAATAGGGCCTCCCGCTCCTGTTAATGAGCAGACCGCAGCTGTAATTAATCCAATCATAATAACTGCTAAATGGTTATTTAGTATTTTCGATTGCCTTTCTGCATTTCTATTGTTTTTCCTAAGCAAAATGGATAGGCCAGCTATTAGAATAAAAATATAAAGGAGAAGTTTTGCTAGAAAATCAGAAATTAGCACATTGATTTGGACACCCATAAATGCACCAGGGAGGCTGCCAATACTCAGGTATAGGGCTAATTTTAGATCCATGTTCTTAGATTTCCAGTAGGAGTAAGCACCAATAATCCCCGAAACTGCAAATGATAGAAAGCTCAGCGCAAGGGAATCATGTACAGGCATTACTAAAAAACCTACATAAATTAAAGGGAGCAAAAAGCCTGATATTCCTGTCATTCCCAATAAAACGCCAATAATTAAGTTTGAAATTAAAACCACACAAAAGAGAAATAAGTCTGTGAACATTTATCAAACCTCAACTCCTTCCGTTCTAGGGACGCTTCGCAAACATCTTCCCATTTCATTTTTTACATCACTAAAGTATTAATAAATACTTAACATGTTAGAATTGGTATTTAATAGTATTCCATTCTATTCCTTTTTATCAAATCTTTTTCTTTACTGCAATTAGAATTAGGAACCCACTAATGACCATTATTAATAAAAAAGATGAACGTTTTCACTTGCTGCTAAGTCTAATAAGTAGCAGAGGGAAGGAGGCAACGCTGTGGTTGAGATAGATATTATAAAAAAAGCAATGAAAAGGGATGAACACGCTCTTTTACAAGTGCTTGAAGCATATGAAGATGTATTGTATCGGACAGCGTTTGCTTATTTAAAAAATGAGCACGATGCGATTGAAGCCATCCAAGAAACGACATACCGAAGCTATAAAAAAATTCATACGCTTAAAGAGCCGCGTTATGTCGGAACATGGCTCGTTCGGATATTGCTAAATGTGTGCCACGATATGCATAAGAGAAAAAGTCGTATTGAGCTGAGGGAAACGTTGGAGGTCGAAGGACAGTATTATGATTCTCCTAATCTAGAGATTGTTGAAGCGATTTCGCAATTGTCACATGAACAGCAGCAATTAATTTATTTGAAATATTTTCAGGATATGAAAAACAATGAGATTGCGAGCGCGCAAAATATTCCCGAAGGAACAGTTAAATCCAGATTGCACACAGCACTACGGAAGCTGCGCCATTATTTTAGCGAGTGGAGGGAATTTTAAATGAACGAAAAAGAATATGCCGCTTTAAAAGATGAACTTAATTCGATTCCAGTTCCGAAAGAAGCACTCTCCTATGCAAGGACAAACGGGTTAAAGAGAGTACAAAATGAAAGACGTAGCCACAAAAAATGGACAGGAACGTTAGCAATTACAGCCGCTCTTATCCTAATCTTTATTACAACGATTCGTGTATCTCCTGCTTTTGCACAAGCAGTTGCGAAAATACCAGGCTTTGCCCCGCTTGTTGAGATGATTGCCTATGACAAAGGAATTGAGGATATATTAAAAAATGATTATTACGAAGAGCTTAATATAACAGAAACAAAGAATAATTTAACATTTACATTGCTCGGCATTATTGCAGATGAATCAGGAATGATTATTAACTATGAGCTTGAAGCTCCCTTCGAGATTCATGACCTCCACACAAAAGAAGTTGAGATTAAACAAAATAATAAAGGGCTGGAAGCTGGAATAACTTATAGTTGGTTTGGCAAGGAGCCGACAAATCATATAGAAGATACTATAGAGGTAACCGCTAGTAAAAATATCGATTTCACAAATCCGAATTTCGAATTATCCATTACCTTTAAAGACGAACATGAGACAACATTCAACATCCCTTTTTCTTTGCAAAAGGAAATCGCAAAAAGTAAAAATTACAAATTGGATCAAACTGTAGAAATCGATGATCAAAAATTGACCGTAAAATCACTGAGGATTTCTCCACTTCGGGCAAAGCTTGATATCGCAGTCGATTCTGCAAACACCATGCAAATTTTGCAAATAAAAAGCATGCGTTTATTGGATGAGAAAGGCGAAGTATGGGGCACAATTACAAATGGAGTATCAGGCTTTGGAGGTATGCGCGACGGAGATGCAGCTCTCTTCTTTCAAAGCAACTATTTTAGAGAACCCAAAAGCTTGACGTTGGAAATCAATGATGTGCAGGCATTGCCAAAAGGAAAGGATTATATCGAAGTCGATTTTCTAAAGAAGAAAGTCTTCTATATTCCCGACAATGTAAATGTAAATATTGAGATTGAAAGTAATAATACAATTCGTGCTACCTATAAGTCAAAAGAAGAAAATCATTTCTATCAAATGTTTTTCCAAGCGGTCGATGCAAACGGCGAAACTGTTGATACTAATGGTTCTACTAATACAAATAGTAATGGAATGGTTGAATCAACCTACACATTTGACACAAGCAATAAAACAAATCCAATTCGAATTTATTTCAATAGCTACGAAAATTATTTAAAGGGATCCGCTACTGTGACTATTCCCTTAAAGTAGCTCGTATCTTATGGAAAAACACAGGGACGGATCTCTTGCTTCTGGATTAGGGTGCCTGATATATGAGAGCAATACCGTTATTGGAGGGCGGGCACCCAATATTCTGTGGATGAATTTCTAATCATTAGTAAAAAGATTTCATATTTAAGCTTGCCCCCTCCTTTATTTTTTTTATATATACTTTCACCCTTCAGCTAGCTATTTTTTCATGATCAGCTACCTTAGAATTCTTCCCTTTTCGTTTAAATGACCAAGATTTAATCGTGCCTACAATTCCTAATGGGAAGAACATAACTGCTAAAATGTATAAGATTCCAAAGAAGATCATCCACCTTTCAAAAATCCAATGGACTTTAGCTAGACCTGTTAACCAATGATGCGCAAATTCTATTAATCCAGCACCGATAATCGCACCCGCTAAAGTCCCAACCCCGCCAATAATTGTCATTAGCAGCGCATCCAATGTCACATCAATAGCAAATACAGACGTATTGACAAAGCGAAGTGTCAGCACATACATGGAGCCAGCAAAGCTTGCGATTACCCCTGCAACAACACTAGCAATAATTTTATAATGAATCACAGTATATCCTAAAGACTCTACCCTCTGTTCATTTTCTCGAATGGCTTGCAGGACGCGGCCAAGAGGAGATTCTGTAAATCGTCTTAACGCAAGAAAAATAAAGATCATAAGAAACAGTGTGACAAAATAAAGTATTACTCGATCTTTAAGTACATCTGGAATCTGAAAGGTAAAGCCATCATTCCCATGCGTTAAGGAACGCCATTTTTCAACAGCCACTAAAAACAATCCTGAAAAGGCAAGTGTTAACATGGCATAAAAATGACTTTTCAATCGTAAAGAAAGAAGTCCAACGATATAGCTAACTGCGCCTGCTATAATGGCAGCCACTAAGATTGAAAGGAGTAGGACTAAGATGGTTTGGTCAAATCTTTTTAAAAATATTCCTGTCGTATACGCACCAATTCCGAAAAACATCGCATGGCCAAATGAAACGATGCCTGTAAAACCTAGTAAAATATCATAGCTCATAGCAAATACGGCAAAAATAAAGACTTGCGTAAACAAAATCAGCATACTTTTTGTATCATTCAAAAATGGAAAACAAATTAATAGAAATGCAACTGCACTATAAATAATATTCGCCTTCGAGGAATTCATAGGAAGCTTCATTTTCTCACCCCTTTACTTTGAATAATCCTTGTGGTCTAAAAATTAATACAACAGCCATAAGCAGCATATTTACGGCAAGTGATAAGTCCGGAACGTAATAAGCCATGAATGCCCCTGACAATCCCACTAATATAGCAGCGAATAATGACCCTGTAATACTTCCCATTCCTCCGATGACAACAACAATAAAGGCCAAAATTGCAAACTCCATTCCCATTTCCGCATAAATAACGCCAGAATACGGCCCAAGCAATACTCCGCCTAGTGCAGCCATCGCTGAACCAACCATGAACACTAACATAAAGATTTTCTTTATGTTTACTCCAAGTGCTTGCACCATTTCTTTATTAATCACACCGGCACGTACAATTAAACCGATCTTCGTATTTTTCAGAATATAATAAACGATAAAAAACACAAGGAATCCAATAGCAATGATAAATAAGCGATATTTAATCATAATGACTCCGCCAAACTCCCAGCTTCCTGCTAAGTAAGAAGGTGTTTTTGCACTAAGCTGGTTTGGCCCCCATACCACTTTTAACATTTCTGAGAGTACAATCATGACCCCCAGTGTGATTAATATTTGTTGAATATGGTTTCCATAGACGGGTTTTATTATGATTCTCTCCATAAATAAACCCAAAATAAGTCCTGTCAGTAAGGCAGATATCATTCCAATTAAATAGCTTCCAGTCGATGTATATGTCCAAATACCTGCATATGCTCCCCAAGCAAACAATCCGCCGTGGGCAAAATTCAATACATCCATAAGCCCGAAAATCAGCGTTAACCCTGCCGCCAAAAGGAAAACTAACATTCCTGTTGCAAGTCCATTAATAGATAAATTAATTAATACATCCAATCAAGTTCCTCCTCTCTTCGATACGTATCACGTACTAGCCCTCCTATTGAAATTCCCATTTGTCAATCAGTGTCGCAATGACTTGCCTTACGCTATACCTAAATATTGTTTTCGAACTTTTTCATCTTCTTTCAACTCTCTCATTTCTCCATGAAGAATCGTTCGGCCATCATCAATAATATAGAAATGGTCGCCAATCGTACTTGCCATCATGTAGTTTTGCTCCACTAAAACAATCGTTGTTTTTGCTTTCATTTCCTGAATCGACTCCATCACCTTTTCAACAACAATTGGCGCTAAGCCTTTACTTGGTTCATCAATTAGCAGCAGATCATTATCATTCACATATGCCCTTGCAATAGATAGCATTTGTTTTTGACCTCCGCTTAAATGACCCCCTTTTCGCTTCCAAAACTTCTTTAAATCAGGAAATAAGTTCAGAATGTAATCCAGCCGCTCCATCGTTTGCTCATTTTCTTTTTTCATAGCAACCTTCATGTTTTCTTCCACTGTCAATTCACCAAATATTCCTTGATCCTCGGGAACATAGCCAATTCCTTTAGCGGCAATTAAATAGGTTGCGAGTCCTGTAATGTTCTCACCTTTGTATTCAATCCTGCCTTTTGCCGGCGGGTTTAAACCCATGATTGATCGAAGTGTCGTTGTCTTTCCTGCTCCATTTCTGCCTAATAATACAGTTACTTCACCTTTTTTAACCTCCAATGAAACACCTTGTAAAATATGAAATTGATCAATATATGTTTCAATCCCCTCTAATTTAAGATGCGTGGTCATCATACAGGCCTCCTAAATAAGCAGTTTGAACTGTTTCATTATTCATAATTTCTCTAGGCGTACCATCTGCTAGAAATCTTCCATTAAATAAAACCATTAAACTGTCCGAGAGATCGAGAATCATATCCATTTTATGTTCGATTAAAATGATTGTCCGATTACCCGCTTCTTTGATTTTTTTTATAACATCTAAAATAGCCGGTACTTCTTCAAGTGACATTCCGGCAGTTGGTTCATCTAAAAGAAGAACCTCCGTTTCAAGCGCTAAAAGCATAGCAATTTCTAATTTTCTTTTTTCTCCATGAGCAAGATTTTTTGCCACCGCATCTGCTTTATTATCAAGGAGGACAAGCGTTAATATTTCTAATGCTTTCTCTTCGAATGGACGATATTTTCGGAAATGCTTCAACATTTGATAGCGAACTCCTGCTGCAGATTGGACGGCTAGTCTTACATTCTCTAAAACCGTTAAATTGCTGAATACATTCGTTATTTGGAAAGAGCGTCCAATCCCCTTTCTTGTTCTTTCTGTTGGAGACAGTTTTGTGATATCTTCTCCTTTTAAAAATACTTGCCCTTTTATAGGGGAAAGCTGACCGCTTAACAAGTTAAAAAAGGTTGTTTTACCTGCGCCATTAGGCCCAATAATGGACTTAAAATGGTTTGATGGGACAGAAAAATTTACTGAATCGACTGCAACATGTCCACCAAAAGTAATCGTTAAGTCCCTAGTTTCGATAATAGGAGTCATCATTTATTTCACCTCTTTTTTCAACAAGTACCAGTCACCTGTCGAATTTTTTGTCCTAGCACTTGCGATTTTGCTAGAATAGTAAACTTCGGTACGATAGCTACCGAAGCTTACTATTAATTAATCAATTAGTTCCGAACAGGCGGTGCTGTTTCTTCTGGTGTTAATTCCCGCATTAGCACCGGAATAGGATAATCGACTCCATCCACTTTTTCTAAACGAATCGCATATAATGTTTGTAGTGCCTGATGATCTTCTTTCCGGAATGTCATTTTCCCTTTTGGCGTATCAAAACTCATTCCTTCCATTGTGCTAATTAGCTTATCAACATCTGTGCTGCCTTCTGTCTTTTTTATCGCTTCAACAATAGCAATGGCTGCACTCATGCCACCTGGCGTGAATAAATCTGGCACTTCCCCGTTATGCGCACTTTTATGCTGAGCTACTAACCAATCATTGACATCATTTTTTGGCAGAGCGTGAAAATAGACTGTAAACCCTTCCATTCCAATCAATGCTTCCATTGTTGCAAGAGTTGCAATATCAGCGGTACCTGTTGAAATTTTTATGCCCTTTTCTTGAACCTTCATATCGGCAATTTGGTTCCATGGAGTGTTTGCTCCAGCCCAAACAACATATAAGTATTCCGGCTTTGCTTCGATTATTTTTTGAATATTGGAGGTAAAATCAGTTGCAGCCGGGTCGGCGTATTCCTCATGGATAATTTCAGCCCCTAGTTTCTCCGCAGCTTCTTTAAATGCAGCTATCCCATCTCGGCCAAAGGCATAATCAGGAGCGAGCGTTGCAATTTTTACACCCTTGCCTGCAATAGCTGCAGCACCAGCAACCGCATCCTGTGATGAGTTGCGTGCTGTTCTGAAAATGTATTTATTCCAATCAGCTCCCGTGATGCTATCCGCTGCTGCTGGTTCAACGACCATAATTTTTTCATATTCTTCAGCAAGTGGTAAAACTGCTAATGTATCGGCGGAACTTGAAGATCCAATTAAGAAATCTACCTTATCTTCTTCAATCATTTTCGTTGCTTTTTGAATCGCAACCTCAGGTTTTGTTTCTGTATCCTCAATGACATACTCGATTTTGTGACCTGCTACTTCCATTGTTCCATCTGTTGCATAATCAAGACCGAGCTTAAAGCCATTAACCGTTTGCTTTCCATATGATTCAAGAGCTCCACTTAATGAAGCGAGAACCCCAATTTTAATTGGATCCTTTTTTACTTCATCTGAAGTGTTTGAGCTTCCTGGATTATTCTCTTTATTACTGGCCGATTCTGAATTACAAGCTGATGTAAAAACCATAAGCACTGTTAACATAAATAGAAACAATACTTTACCAAAAGATTTTTTCTTGAACATAATCCTCATCTCCCTGTAATTGCTAATTTATTGTAAAAATAAGATTACTAACACAACATTATACTTATCCTTTTCCTCCTTTCCATTCAATGACTGTGGCTGCCCATGTATACCCTGTGCCAGCACTGACCGCTACAGCAATATCGCCGGCTTTTAATTTTCCTTGCTGACTTGCAAAATGCAGTCCAATACATGGATCAAGTGCAGACATATGACCATGATGATCTAAATACACTGCTTTTTCTTCTGGTAAGTTTAATCGTTGAAGGAGTTCTCTAAACATGGAGCGTTTCGAATGAAGTGGCAGGAGAACGTTAATGTCTTGAAGTGCTAATCCGCTTTTTTGTAATGCTTGAAGTATAACTTTCTCAAAATTTGGAATGGACACAGGGTCTAGTCTCTCTTTCATGCTAGCCGGTTCAACAACATCAATATAATGCTGTCTGTTTTGAACCGACTCCATGCTTGCAAAGTGCTTAGATCCCCCTGCTGGAACACGTACATCTTCATGGAATGATCCATCTGTGATGATGACGCTATCTAAAATTTCACTCATAGTTGCATCTCGTTTTACTAAAGCGGCAGTTCCTCCATCGGCAAAATTAAACATAAAACGCGAGCGAGGATTATCATAATCAATAATTTGTGATTCTTTACATCCGCCTACTAGTAAAATATTTTTAATAGACTCGTCTGCCATTAGCATATCTTTTGCCACCTTTAAAGCAATTGGGAAGCATGAGCTTACATTCATCATTTCAAATGCATAGGCATTTTTTGTTCCAAGCTCATACTGTATCTTTGGTGCACTTGACCAAACATAATAGTCTTTGTGTGGACTGCCAAAATAAATAACAACATCAATGGATAATGGGTCTACTTTTGATAAAATTGGCCTTGCTGCTGCAATCGCTAAGTCCGATGCATGCATCGTATCATCTGCTACATGTTTCTGGTATAAACCAAACTTTTCAATAATTATTTTTTCGGGAATACCAGTCTTTTTAGCTAATGCTTCTGCTGTTTCAATCCCCTTTGGAAAATAAACGCTGGTTGCTTCGATTCCAATCGCTTTCATATCAGCTCTCCTTTTGCCGGTACCATCATTACTGCTGATCCAGTTAGCACAAGTTCATCATTTTGATTATGGCATTCCGTTAATAACTTAATAATTTTCTTCTCTTCAATGAATTCCTGAACAGTGGCTGTCGCAGTAATTGTATCCCCGATAAAAACCGGGAACTTGAAGCGTATCGTCTGTTCCATATATACAGACCCTTTCCCTGGCAAATGTACTCCTAATAATTGCGATAATAAACTTGAGGTTAATAAACCATGGGCAATACGCTGTTTAAATCTTGTTTTCTTTGCATATTCACTGTTAATATGAATTGGGTTGAAATCACCGCTTATCCCCGCAAATAATACAAAATCTGTTTCAGTTATTGTTTTACTGCATGATGCCTGCTGCCCAATATAAAACTCAGCCATATCTTCACCTGCTTTTTACATAGTCACTAGACGGTTTTTTTGAATCTTTCCTGTCGCATTTTTCGGCAATTCCTCGAGAAATTCTACTTTTTTAGGAATTTTATATTTTGCTAAAAATTTATTGCAGTATTCGATAATTTCCTCTTGGGTTAGTAAACTTTCTTTCTTTTTTACTACAAAAGCTGCAGCTGCTTCCCCCCACTTAGGATCCAGAACGCCTACAACAGCTACCTCAACTACATCTGATATTTGTCCAATTACCTGTTCTACTTCAAGAGGATAAATATTTTCCCCGCCTGAAATAATCATATCTTTTCTTCTGCCTGCTATATATAAGAAGCCTTCGTCATCAACTATTGCCAAATCTCCAGTGTAAAGCCATCCATCACGAATTGTCTCATCTGTTGCTTCTGGTTTATTCCAATACTCTTTCATCACATTAGGGCCACGTACGACTAATTCACCAATCTCCCCAGCACCAACAACAGCCCCCTCGGAATCTACAAGTTTATAATCACAATAAAGAACTGGCTTTCCAATTGACCCAATTTTTCGTTTGGCATCTTCCCGAGAAAGCATAAACACAGTTGGCGATGTTTCAGTCATCCCAAACCCTTGCCCAAATAATAATCCCTTTTCTAAAAACGCTCGGATAAGTTCATGAGGACATGGGGCACCCCCATTATAAAACCAGCGAACAGATTGTAAATTCGTTGTTTCAAAAGTCGGACAAGTTAACAACGCTTGATGTATAGCAGGTACTCCCATGACAATGGTAGCTTTATGTTTTTCAATCATGGAAAGAGCTTTAAAAGGTTCAAACTTATCAGGAATAATAATTGTCCCACCCGCAAATAAAGTTGGAAAAGCAAACAAACCAATTCCACCAATATGAAAGAGTGGAAGCAAAACCAGCGAACGGTCAATTGACGTTAAATCAATTGAAAGCATGTTATTAATCGCATTCCAAAACATATTTTTTTGTGTTAATACCGCCCCCTTTGGTTTCCCAGTTGTTCCCGAAGTATAACAAATAATATAGGAAGCGTTTTCATTGATAGGATCAAATATTCCATTTGGATGATTTTGTAAACTCTTTACTTTTTCAATTTCAATTACTTCTTCGATCCCAGTTTCCCCTTGAAGTAAAAGTGATAATTCTTGAAACGGCTTTTCTACAATTAATAGTTTTGTTCCACTATCTTTTAGCTGATAGTTAAGTTCACTTTCGGTTAATCGAATATTCAGAGGGACAGCGATGCATTCAATTTTCGCGATCGCAAATAACAAGATGATGTACTCATCTCTATTTTGCGACAGTATGGCAATGCGATCCCCCCTCTCTACTCGAAGCTCTCTTTTTAAAAAAGAAGCGGTTGCATTTATCTGCTGCTCTAGTTCTTTGTAAGTGATCTGTTCATGTTCTGTGATGATGGCAATGCGATCCGGATTGATGCTTGCTCGTTTTTCTATCCAATAGGCAATGCCTTGCATAAGGATCCCCTTCCTCTATTATTTTTTTAAACCTTTAAAAATCAGTGTCATTGCAGCATCAAATGCCTCCTCAGGAACATCTTTCCCTTCCCAGAACACCCAGCGCATACCAAGAAATTGACCAATAGACATTAAACAATAAGCAACCGTTTCCTTGTCAATTTCTTTAAATTCCCCAGCATTTATCCCCTCTGACAAGCTTTTTAAAAATCCAGCTGCAAGTTTATCGTAATACCACCGGTACAGCTCTTGGTCCACTACTACAGCCTGCTGAACGATACTGTATAAATTACGACGATGTTTAACCCAATTAAAAAATGCTTGAAATCCTTTTCGCTGTGCCACTTCATAGCTAACTGCATTAGCCATTTCCTCTTTTATCGCTAAGCGAAGCTCACGGCTATACATGCGAATTAACTCATCATATATGTCCTTCTTTGATGGGAAATAATTATAAAATGTTCCCTGTCCTACCTTTGCTTCTTGTGCAATATTTACAATAGATGCTTCATAATAACCTTTTTGTCCAAATACCTCTTCTGCCGCTCGTAAAAGTTTTTCTCTCGTTTCCAATCCTTTTTGTGTCAAAACTTTTTCTTCAGCAATCACTTTTTCTGACATATGAATCACCTCTCAGGTTTGATTATATAATCAAATATCAGAATAATGCAACAATAAAGTGTGAAATCGCTGAGTAAATAATTTTAGAGAGGTTATTAGACAATAAGTTTTAATAAAGATAATGGTTTAGGATGCTTTCACCGGTGTATTAGAGTTTCTGTTATATAAGTTCCACTGCATCAATTATCAGGCATTTAAATCGGAGAAAGTCATTGCTATGCATTTAGTAGCCTTTTAAATGGCATGAACACCGAGATTTTTTATCATATTAAAATAACTTTATTAGTGGGATATTTTTTGATATAATTCACTAGTTCATTTTAAAACCACTAGTTTTACTCATATAGTCACAGGGATAGGGTCTGCAAGCTTGGTTATTGCTAATCAGCAGGATTCTTGATTCTAGTTTAACTGCGATGGTCGTAGGATTATTTGTTTGGTAAGCTGTAGGGATTTGAATTATTTGGAGGTATTTTACTTTGAACAATCGTGATGCACAATATTTTGTATCGAAACTTGGACTAGAACCACATCCAGAAGGCGGATATTATAAAAGAACATTTGAATCGAATGAAAAAACTTCTGATCAAGAATTAACAGTGAATTTTGAAGGAAAACGAAAGCTTTATACGAGTATTTACTTTTTATTAACTTCGAATGACGTATCCCATTTTCATCGATTAAAATCGGATGAGCTATGGTATTATCATGCTGGCAGTTCATTAACGATTCATATTATTCACGAAAACGGAGAATATGAAGAGATTAAATTAGGATTAAATTTGGATAAAGGAGAAGTCCCTCAAGCTTTAGTTCCGAAAAATGCTATTTTCGGATCGTCTGTTATGGAAGAAGATACCTTCTCCTTAGTAGGCTGTATGGTTTCTCCAGGTTTTGAATTTCAGGACTTTGAATTGTTTACACAAGACGACCTTTTGCCAAAATATCCTGCTTATAAAGATATAATTAAGAAGTTAGCATATAAAACAATTCCTGAGTAAAAAACATGACCCCCAGTAAGATACTTACTGGGGGTCAATGTCATTGCTTCTACTTTTTCTTTTGATTGCCACTTACAAAGTTTTGTATAAACTCAAGCTGCTCTTCGTTTGGCTTTGTTCCTCGAACCTCGTTAAACTTAGTAACAGCATTATCAAGAGATGTCTCTTCACTTACAATTTCCCCTATATGAACGAGATCATCCAAGAAGCTCCACATTTCTTCATTTGTTTTCGGATCTTGATGTCCAGTCACATAGGTATCGACATCATATTTTTTGATTTTTTCTAATAAAATGGTGAGTTCGTTCAGATCATAGCTCCATTCGCCACTATAGAAATCTTGATAGATGCAATCTCCTAGAAACATCACTTTTTCATTAGGAATATAAATAATGGAAGAATCCTGTGCATGGACGCCTCCAACATGTTCAACTACACAAGTTACCCCGCCCAAATCCATTTCAAACTTATCACTAAATGTTAAATCTGGCACCTGCAGTTCTAAATGATCCCGTGTAGGCATTTCACGCTTAATCATCTCACTGCAAAATTCTATTTCTTCACCAGTCTCTACTCGTGCATCTAATGAAGCATCATCCCATTTTAGAGTTTTCAAATATTCTACTTTTTCTTTTGTTTGCTCATGGCTAATCGTTAATAACCCCATCGTTTTTATGCCAAAGATATGATCCCAATGCCAATGTGTAATAACAACGAACTTGACCGGCGGGATATCCATTTTTTCGACTAAATTGAGAAAATCCTTTGCATGTGCAGGCGAATTCCCTGAATCAACGACCACGCTAAAGTCATCCCCACAAATTAAACCTAATGCCGGACGATCCGTTTCCGAATAATGCGGCATATAATACACTTTATTTGTTAGTTTTTTCAGCATTTAAGTACCTACTCTCGTGTTTTTTATTATTTTAGCATAACTAATTCAAATCTTATGCATCAGAAAAATGTATAGAATTCATTTTTCCAAAATAAAAAAGGAGGAAAGCTCCTATCGTGGCTTCCCCCATTTCAAATCCGTCTATCCCCTAAATTGAATCAGTGCAACATGTTTCGAAAAAAACTTCACGAGACTAATTAAAAAAAGGCTTGGAGTTCATATTTACTACATACCTTTTTATTATATGGATAAAGGCTTGTGGTTATAATGGACACGAGGAATTTACACTAAAGATAATTTTTATGCTATTCATATATCAAAATTTTACACTTGATAAAAAAAATAAAGAGTAGTAAAATTATCAAGTTGATTATATTAAACTATATATTACCTGTATAACTTCTAGAATATGGCTAGAGGGTCTCTACCAGGAACCATGAAAATCCTGACTACAGAAAATGAAACTATTCGTTTTCTGTAATCAGGATTTTTTTTTGTTCAGAAAAAGACCTTCAAAGCCTATTTCTTTTGATATCAGCTAAGAAAGGACATGAAATAGATTATGAATTTGAAAGTTTTTATTCTAGCATTATCAACTATCGCGGTTGGATTGGTTGAATTGATCATTGGCGGGATATTGCCGACAATTGCCGATGATTTTAACATTTCTTTAAGCTCTGCTGGACAGCTAATCACTGTGTACGCTCTTATATACGCCATCGCAGGGCCTGTTTTACTTGTGTTAACGAGCAAAATCGAACGAAAAAAATTGTATCTTGCTTCGTTATTCATATTTTTCCTTGGAAATGTCATGACGTATTTTAGTCCGAATTATATCTTTATGATGATTGCAAGAGTTTTAACTGCAGCTAGTACAGCACTAATTGTTGTACTTTCCTTGACCATTGCTGTGAAAATTGTTGCCCCTTCTCACCGAGCAAAGGCTTTAGGTCTCATTTATATGGGCATAAGTTCTTCTCTCGTATTAGGTGTACCATTGGGAATCCTTCTATCCAATATATTTGGATGGCGCATCATATTCCTTGGAATCGCCGCGTTATCAATTGGATCAATGGTGCTTATTTCAATATTCTTGGAGCGTATTCCAGGGGAAAGAACCATTCCGCTCTCCCAACAATTAAAGGCAGCAGGCAGCGCGAAAATAGGAAGTGCCCACCTCTCTACGGTGTTTATGCTGGCGGGACATTATACGGTTTATGCATATTTCACACCATTTTTAGAGACGAATTTTCATCTTAATTCCTACTGGATCAGTATCTTCTATTTTATATTTGGTATTGCGGCAGTAGGCGGCGGAGCATTCGGTGGAACACTTTCGGATCGGATTGGTACTCACAAAAGTATTGTGATCGTTATCAGTGCATTTGCGATTTGTTTATGCTTATTGCCATTAACAACCTTTTCCCTTGTCTTATTCATTCCAATGATGATGGTTTGGGGAGCATTGAGTTGGGCCTTGGCACCACCTCTACAAAGTTATTTGATTCAAATTGATCCGGCAACGTCCGACATACAGCAAAGCTTAAATAACTCTGCTCTGCAAATCGGAATTTCACTTGGATCAGCTATTGGTGGTCTTGTGTTAAACAATTCCGGAACTGTTTCTAGTACAGCTTGGTTTGGAAGTGGCGTTGTCATTATCTCGTTACTATTTGCAGTCTTTTCTTTGACAAGACCAGCTATAGCAAGAGAAAGTACAAACTCCCCTGCGTCTTTCCAAAGGTCTTAAACCACTTGTCTTCTTTGATTTTGTGAATTTTTGGGCTATCCAGAAAGTCAGTTTTTCTAGACTTAGTGGATAGCTCTTTATCTTTTAGAATAGTCGGTCTTGTGGTGGCTGTGGCGGACACTAATCTTACATAAAATGCTCTTTCCTAAGTTCCCTCCCAAAATGATCGCAATGAATAATTCATAGAACGCGTGTAGACAATATTCCTTTATTCCCCAAGTTCATCCGTAAAAAAACCGATCCTACTAATAAGATTATATAATTATGCTACTTCCCTCTCTTTTATTTGATATAATAAAGTATCTGAAAAAATAAATAGCATTAGAATTGTGGGGGAACCGGTGTTACCGGTTGAGACTGTACCTGTGAGGTGCTGACCCTTTGAACCTGATCTGGTTAACACCAGCGGAGGAAACATATTCGAATGAAGTATAGATATGTTTGTTCATGTACGCGCGGGTTCTCATCCGGGTGTTTTTTATTTTTTCTGGAAACTATCATGAATGCTTTGGAGGAAAAATGATGAAATGGTTGATTGCAACGATAATGACTACCTTGCTTCTCGCAGGATGTGCTGGAGGAAAGGAATCCACTGATTCAACGAAGGAACAACAAGAAAAAAATGAAAAGGTAACGGTTGTTTTGGATTGGACACCGAATACGAATCACTCCGGTTTATATGTGGCACAGGATAAAGGATACTTTAAAGAAGAAGGCTTGGATGTGGAAATTATTATGCCTGGTGAAGCGGGAGCCGATCAGCTAGTTGCTTCTGGAAAAGCCGATTTTGGCGTCAGCTATCAAGAAAGCATTACACAAGCACGGGTTCAAGGGGTGCCTTTAGTTTCAATCGCAGCAGTAATCCAGCATAATACGTCTGGATTTGCCTCCCCAGCGGAGAAAAATATTACATCACCAAAGGATTTTGCAGGAAAAACATACGGGGGCTGGGGAGCTCCAGTTGAAAAATCAGTCATTACTTCATTAATGCAAATCGAAAATGCCAATGTAGAAGATGTTTCCATTGTAAATATGGGGGATACAGACTTTTTTACAGCTGTAAAACGAGATATTGATTTTGCATGGATTTATTACGGCTGGACAGGCATTGAAGCGGAAATTCGCGGCGAAAAGATTAATATGGTCTATTTAACCGATTATAGTAAAAAACTAGATTACTATACACCAGTTCTTGCAACAAATGAAAAGAAGCTTCAATCTAATCCGGAACAAGTGAAGAAATTTTTGAAGGCAGTTTCAAAAGGCTACAAGTTTGCGATCGATAACCCATCTGAAGCAGCAGATAGTTTATTAAAAGCAGCACCTGATCTTGATCAAGAGCTTGTGAAGAAAAGTCAGGAGTGGTTAGCATCACGTTATCAAGATGATGCTCCAAGATGGGGTGAGCAAAAACTTGAAGTTTGGGAAAACTATGCAAGCTGGATGTTTGAAAATCAATTATTAGACAAAGAGCTTGAGGCAAAAAAAGCATTTACAAACGATTATTTACCACAGTGAGGAGACTGTAAGATGAACAATTCCCTGGTTAGCATTCAAATTATACCGAAAACAAAAAATGGAGAAGACGTGATTCCATATGTGGATGAAGCGATAAAAATTATTGAAGAATCAGGTGTCACTTATGAAGTCCATCCGTTAGAAACAACGATGGAAGGCGAGCTTTCTGAACTATTTGATGTGATCCAAAAAATGAATGAACGAATGATTGAAATGGGCAGCAAAAACGTGATTTCTCAAGTAAAAATTTTATATCAGCCAACAGGCATAGCCATGAATCAGTTAACGGAGAAGTATCGATAATGAAAATAATTCGTTTTAAGGGATGGAGATCGGTTTTCCTTCTCCTTCTCTTCTTTTTCATATGGGAGATTATCGTTAAAAAAGCCGATATTCCAGAATGGCTGCTTCCTGCTCCGTCAACGATTATGACCGAAGCGATTGCAGGCTTTCCCAGTTTTTCTGAACATTTGCTTTCAACGATAAGACTTGGGGTTACAGGGTTTGCGATCGGTGTTGGGATTGGGCTTTTCGCAGCTATCCTGCTCTATCTCCTGCCGTTTGTCCGAGAAGCTATTTATCCGTTTCTAATTCTTTCGCAAAATATTCCCGTGATCGTACTAGCCCCATTATTAGTCATCTGGTTTGGTTTTGGGATATTGCCCAAAATGATAGTCATTACACTTGTTTGTTTTTTCCCGGTGACGATTGCAGCACTTGATGGATTTAAGCAAACATCACCTGACTTAAGGCATTACATGAAAATGGCTGGTGCGACAAAGAGCCAATTGTTTTGGAAGCTGGAACTTCCACATGCTCTCCCCTCCATTTTTTCAGGAATAAAAATCTCTGCCACTTATAGCATTATGGGTGCCGTTATTTCCGAATGGCTTGGGGCAAAATCAGGCATCGGCGTGTATATGACACTAGCTTCTTCCTCATTCCGAACCGATCGTGTGTTTGTTGCTATCTTTGCAATCATGGCGTTAAGCCTATTATTCTTTGCGGTAATCGTTTTGGTTGAACGACTTCTTATCCGCTGGCAGTCAAAAGGAGCAAACTAAAATGAGTGTCTTAACGATACAAGATATTTCGAAAAAATTTGCCGATGTAGATGTCATTAGTCATTTAAATTTACAAGTGAATGAAGGGGAATTTGTCTCTATTCTTGGGCCTTCAGGCAGTGGAAAAAGTACGCTCTTTTCGCTCATTGGCGGCATTCTCACTCCTGATGAAGGGACGATTACACTGAAGGGTGAAAAAATCAACAGCCAAACAGGTGCGGTCAGCTACATGCCGCAATCCCCTAGCTTGCTTCCTTGGAGAACTGTCTTACAAAATGTTCTTCTTGGTCAAGAGCTAAAAGGAACAAAGGATACTAGTAAAGCTTTAAAAATGATTGAAAAAGCTGGGTTAGCTGAATATACCAATTCTTATCCTCATGAGCTTTCCGGCGGCATGAAACAGCGGGTATCCTTTATTCGAGCTTTGCTTAGTCCACAGCCCATCATTTTGCTTGATGAGCCGTTTTCAGCGTTAGATGAACTGACAAGACTGGACATGCAAAAATGGCTATTATCCATCTGGGAAAATAATCGCCGAACTGTTTTGTTTGTCACCCATAATCTTGAGGAAGCTTTGTTTTTATCCGATCGGATTGTGATCCTCTCAAATAAACCGGCAACCATTGCGGCTGAATTTGTTATTCCTTTTCCTAGACCACGTAAGGAAGAGCTATTGTTAGAGGGCGACTTTTTACAATGGAAACGGAAAATCTATTACGAACTGAAATCGTTCATGGAGTAATGATATGAAAAAAATCATTGATGCCCATATTCATCTTGATCAATATGAAAAACGAGATTTAAGCAGAATTATTGAAGGTGCCCCTTCCATTGAAGCCCTTATTGCCGTTTCTTTTGACTTGAAATCATGTAAGGCTACACAGGAAATTGCTTCGCATTTTCAACAAGTTTACCCTGCATACGGGTATCACCCAGAGCAGCCTCTTCCTCATGAAGATGAGCTTATCAAGCTTATTAATTGGATGGATCATCATCAAGACGAGATGATTGCAGTTGGTGAAGTGGGGCTTCCTTATTATTTGCGTCAAGAACAGGATCTTCCTCTTGGTCCCTATCTTGAATTGTTAGAAGAAATAACAATCAAGGCGAAAATATGGCAAAAACCGCTTGTGCTTCACGCTGTATACGAAGACGCCAAAATTGTTTGTGATCTTCTTGAAAAGCACTCGATTTCAAAAGCACATTTCCATTGGTTTAAGGGTGATGAGTATACGATTGACCGGATGATTCAGAATGGCTACTTCATATCCATCACACCTGATGTATTCTATGAAAACGATATTAAGGAGCTTGTCAAAAAGTATCCGCTCGAGCAAATCATGGTTGAAACCGATGGACCTTGGCCATTCGAAGGTCCTTTTACAGGTAAGCAGACCCACCCACAAATGATGCATAAATCCCTTGAGCAAATTTCTAGATTAAAGCGAGTGCCGATTACTGATGTTTATTCTATTGTTAGGGAAAATACAGTTGGATTTTATGGTTTGAAGAGTAAGAGCGAACAATGAGTTATGATTGTTCGCTCTTAATTACATACGCAAATAAATAAGGCGGTTTCGCAATTAAATTACAATTATGGTGGCTTTAAGCAGGGATCATTAAGACTGTGATTTCTATCATTAGATTTATCTCTTACATCGGTTATAATTTGCATTGAAAGTATATAGGACAATAGCTTATTAAAGATGAGGTGGATAAGAGATGTCTTTTTATAAAGTATTAAGTCAATATTATGATGATCTATTTCCTAGTAATCCAGCTCAACTAGAATTTATTAAGGCCGCCGCAAACAAAAAAATCAAACTACTAGATATTGCTGCCGGAGCAGGCAACCAAGCGATTGAATTAGCGAAAGCTGGCTATCATGTAACAGCCGTTGATCTAGATGAGAAGATGGTTGAAAAAATTGAACAAAAGCTAATGGATCACCATCTGAATTTATCTTCATTAAAATTAGATATGAGAAACATAGATCACTTTCATGATCGATCGTTTGATGCTGCCATTTGTATCGGAAACTCTATTGTTCATTTAGAATCATTTGAAGAGATAAGTATGTCCATAAAGAAAATATGGAATGTGCTATCAAAAGACGGCGTATTAATTATTCAAACTGTAAATTATGATCGTATCCTTCAACACCATATTACAGATTTACCGCTTATTGAATTGCCGTGTAAGGGAGTTACATTTAAGAGAACCTATGACCACTTTGAAAATAAAATTAAATTCAACGGAGCACTTACGATCAATCAGGGAGCAGGCATTCAGACCTTTTCAAATAGTGTCGAGCTGTATCCATTAACTTCAAATGAGCTCAATGAGAGTCTAAAAATGGCTGGTTTTGGACGAGTTCAGTTATTTGGAGATTTTAAAGGATCGGCATATACGACTGAATCTCCTGCATTAATTGGTATTGCGTATAAATGAAAAAGCACAAGCTCCTTATGAACAGTTTTTAAAGAAGAAAAAAGATGTTTCGTCTGCTCATCCTTTTTCTATTAAAGTGGAGGAGGGTTTATATGATCACCAGATGGCTGACCATTAATATCATTACTATCCTCGTCATTGTTTTGTGGAGCTTGTACCAAGGATATGATTCAAGTTATATTTTGATGGGGAAAATCATAGCACAAGCAGCATTTATTTTATTTTTAATTAATATAAATATGTATTTCGTCTTTCTCCTTATAAGGAAAAGTAAAATAAGAAATGTAAAAGTAAAACTTGCAAAAATTTCAAAGAAAATGATGAGATACCACATACCAATTGCAATAACTGCGACTCTGTTAATCATTGCCCATGCAGCATTGATGATTTCTACACGCTTTGTTAATCTCTGGAATACAAAAACTGTTAGTGGGGCAGCAGCGATTGGGATCCTGATTATCTTGTTATTTAGCGTTTTATTACGCAGATGGAAAGCATCAGGAAAAAGGAGAAAGTTTCATTTTACTATGGCTTTTGTATTTTTGGGATTTGTGATTTTACATGTTTTTATATAAATGTGTATCATTCCATTACTGAATTACTCAACATTCGCACCAAGTAAATAATGTTTATTGGAAAAATAGTTTAGATCGATAAAAAATGAGCGACAGCCATTCTAATGAACGCTTTGGCGGTTACACAATTTGTGTCCCTAATCATTTGGAGTAAAGGACATACTTTGATCATTTCACCCACTTGGTGTCCTTTAAAGCCAAGTTATAGGACATGCTTTGAGCGTCTCACCCTCTTGGTGTCCTTTAAAGCCTAGTTATAGGACACGCTTTGGTGATTTCCTCCACTATATGTCCTTTAAAGCCTGGGTAAAGGACATTCTTTAGCGATTACATCCACTTTATGTCCTTTAAAACTCAGTCATAGGACATACTTTGATGGTTACACTCACTTTGCGTCCTTAATTGCCCACCCTTCCCCCTATAAACCTATCCCTTAAACAGTACTTGTCACTTTTGTTAACAATTACATTCCATAAACAGTAAAAAAGTTCTTGTAACACTCTTCAAATTATTATAAGATACTTTTTGTTTTGATTAAATTCTTTTGTGAAAAGGTGAACTAAGTGGTAAAAAACGCAACAAGAATACAGAAGGAATTTAATCTCTTCTACTTAACTTGGCCGATATTTTTAGAAATTTTTCTTTTTATGCTTATGGGGATTGTTGACACGTTTATGTTGAGTGCCATATCGGATCATGCTGTTTCAGGTGTGGGCGCAGCCAATCAATATCTTCATATTTCCATACTCATTCTGGAAGTAGTCGGTAACGGTGCGGCCATCGTAATTGCCCAATATATCGGATCGAGAAAAATGGCCGAGGTCGCGAAAATATCTGCGACAGCCATTGTCATGAATTTAGTGGTCGGCATAATCGTCAGTGTGATTTTTCTTCTTTTCAGCAGAAATATTTTGGAAGGATTAAATTTATCAGGGGAAATCTTAATTTATGCAGACAGCTATTTAAAAATTGTCGGTGGAGCCATCTTCCTGCAAGCACTTATTAATTCAGTCGCTGCCATCATTCGTGTACATGGATTCACGAAGCAGGCCATGCTTGTTTCACTTGGGATGAACGTGATTCATATTTTGGGAAACTATTGTTTAATATTTGGGAAGTTTGGATTCCCTGAGTTAGGGGTCCAAGGTGCTGCTATTTCTTCCGTCTTAAGCCGGCTTCTTGCACTGTTTGTATTCTTCTGGCTCCTCTATCGAATCATGGAAATCCGCATTGAAATTAAATACTATTTCAACCTATCACGTGAATATATTGGGAAGATATTAAAAATCGGTTTGCCTTCTGCCTTCGAACAGGTTATGTATCAATCATGCCAAATCATCTTCTTATTTTATGTTACTTTTCTCGGTGAGAGCTCTCTTGCAGCAAGACAGTACGCAGCAAATATCTCTATGTTCATGTATTTATTTGCCTTAGCCATCGGGATGGGAACATCGATCATCGTTGGTCGGCTTGTTGGCGGAAATCTAAAGGATGAAGCCTACTCCCGAGTCTGGAGAAGTCTAAAATGGGCAATGGCTGCTACATTATTGATCGTGGCCGCAGTCATTTTGCTTCGCGAACCATTGATGGCGCTTTTTACAGATGATCCTGAGATTATTCGGATGGGCGCAAGTGTTTTACTATTAAGTATCTTACTTGAAACGGGGCGTACGACTAACATTGTAATCATTAACTCCTTACGTGCAGCAGGAGATGCAACCTTCCCTGTCATCATTGGTGCGTTTTCAATGGTAGGAATGAGTCTCCCATTAGGTTATTTCTTTGTGTTTTACCTTGATCTTGGCTTACCAGGCGTTTGGTTAGCAATTGCAGCCGATGAGTGGACTCGAGCCATCATTATGTACTTTAGATGGAAAAGCAGAAAATGGGAAAAATACGCACTTGTTTCCCATGACAATCCCGATGTAGAGAAAGTCGCAGTTAGTTAAAAAGAGTAAGAGGTTTATACGTTAATTAACACTCATTATTAAGAACATTCTCGTTTGGAAAATTTGTCATTAGAAAAGCACCAGCCACTAAAGCTGGTGCTTTCCTAATATAACTAACTATCCGAAGGAATCCGCACGGTTAGAAGTCCACTTTATGATACCTTATCCCTTTTTTTATTTTCAGGATTTTGATAACCATTTTCCCAGAACTCAGCATTCTTAATTCCATATTTAGACGAATTGAATTCTGGATCTTTCCCTTCCTTAAGCTGCTCTTCATAGTCCTTTAAAGCAATAAGCGCTGGTTTAAATAACAATAGAATCGCAATTAAGTTTAGCCATACCATAATTCCGAGTCCGATATCGCCCATTGCCCATGCTGTTGTTGCAGTTTTTACTGATCCAAAGAAAATGGTACCTAAAAGGATGAGTTTTAGTGCAATAAAAGCAATTCCCTTGAATTTACCACGTACTAGATAGGCCAAGTTTGTCTCCGCGATATAGTAATAAGCATAAATAGTCGTAAAGGCAAAGA